>JBBSTP010000001.1:0-44730 GCA_038235795.1 Lysobacterales bacterium
GGCCAAATCGATCGCCTGGTGCTGCCCCCAGTCAGGCAGTGGGATGCGCGCTTGAAGCAGCGTGCCACTCCCGGCATTTGAAACGCTTTCACCCTGCCGGACCAGAAAAACGGCGCGCAGCGTCACTCCTCAGGCGCTGCGGTGGGTGGCAACGGCTCCAGCCCAAACAGCGCCCGGTCATCCGTGCGGGTCAGCGCGGCGTCCAGCATGGCCAGCAGCTCGTCCTCGGGCCACCTCCCACGCTCGACCTGGGCCAGGATAGCCGCCCCCACCAGGATCTTGCGCCGGGTATCCGAGACGCGCTTTTTCTTGGACTCGATCTTGCGTTTGCGGGTGTCGATCAGGCGCTTCCTGGCCTTCTCCTGCTTGAGCCTCTTTTCCAGTGCCTCGATGTTTACTTCTGGGGCGACCATGCTGCGCGTCCTTCGGGGTCAATGATCCGTCTAGCAGCGCCGATAATACCGGGTGCAGCGGGAGGCGTAAAGGCGTAAGATGCAGAGGCGGGGAAAGACCCGGGCGAAGCTAAGGGCGCACTTAGAGTAATCCCGTTGGGATTACGTGCGGTCAAGGTCTGTCGCCCCTGACAACCCCGGGTCCGGAGCCCCGCTGCCATGTCCATCTACCACCTGTCGGCGAAACCGATCGGCCGCTCCGACGGCCGCAGCGCCACCGCGGCCGCCGCCTACCGCGCCGGCGTGGAGATCGTGGACGCGCGCACCGGCCTCGTGCACGACTACACCCGCAAGCACGGCATCCTGCACGCCGAGCTCCTGCTGCCGGGCGGCGCAACCCCCGACCGGGGCGCATTCTGGAACGCCGTCGAGCTCCACCACAAGCGCGGCGATGCGGTGCTCGTGCGCGAGGTGGAAGTCTCCCTGCCCACCGAGCTCACCCTTGAGCAACGGCAGGCGCTCGCCGTAGGGTACGCGCGCGAGCTGGCCGACTGCTACGGCGTGGCGGCCGACGTGGCGCTGCATGCGCCGCGCACCGTGACTGCCCGGGAGCTCGAGAAGAACCCCCACCAGTACCACGAGACCGATCCCAAGACCCGCCGGCAGCACAACGGCAACTGGCATGCGCACATCCTGCTGTCGGCGTGCTTGGTCCAGCCCGATGGCACGCTGGGCAAGAAAGCCGTGGAGCTCGATCCGATCCACTGCCAGCGGGCCAAGATCCTCAACCTGGCCGACCGGGAGCGGGCGCGCTGGGGGGAACTCGCGAACGCGGTGCTGGAGCGCTGCGGCCACGCCGCCCGCGTCGACCACCGCAGCCACGCCGAGCGCGGTATTGAAGCCGAGCCGACCCGCCACCTGGGGCCGGCGGGCGCGGGCTTTGAGCGCCGCACCGGCGAGCCGAGCGACAAGCGCCTGCGGCAGCAGCGGCAGGCCGCCGAACGGCTGGCGCTGGCCCGGGAAGCGGGCGAACTGGAACGCGAAGAAGAGGCCCTGGAGCGCTCCATCCTCGACCTGTCGGGTGACCTGGAAGCCGCCTTGCGCGAGCGCGACCGCCAGCGGCAGGCGGCGGTGCTGCAGGCTGCAGCCGACGACCAGGCAGCGCGTGCTCGGAAGAAGCGCGCACTTGAGGAACGGGCCGAGTTGGAGGCCGACGGCGAGCGCCAAGCCCGGCGGCGCGAGGATCGGCTCGAGATCCTGTTTGAGGTCGACGACGACGTCGAGCGGGGGTTTCGGCGGGCTGTCGCCGCCGTTCGTGCGTGGAGAAGGCTGCGGGGTCTAAGCGAAGACGCGAACAGGGTTGACGCCGAGGCGGCGAAGGCGATGCTCCAAAGCGATTGGACGACTGAAGAGGTCCAGACCGGGATGCTGGCGGGCTCGGATGACTTGGGCGGCCGCCACGACGATCCAATCGACTACGTCCGGCGCACCGTTCAGCGGGCCAGCGCCCAGTTGGCTATTGAGCACATGACAGCGAAGACTGGGAAGGGGTGGCGGGGGCCGTCGTGAAGGTGGGGGATTATTGGAAGGGACGTCGGCAGATACTCCCAGAAGTGCTCCTGCACCCGGTGCGGTTCACGCTCGTAGACCTGAGGGTGAGAACTCGTCCGACTTGCTCACGAGGCTGTCCTCCCAGGCGTTGGAGTCCTCTCAAAATCCAGGGTGTTTCACTGTATATGGTGACTTTCAGAGGTCCCCTGCGAAACAGAGCTATCCAGTGCAGGCCACGGTGTCAGCGCTCGGATCATTGACCCTCTACTGTTTGAATATTAGCAGGGCGGTGTTTTGCACCTGAATCCTTGGTCAAGATGGAGGCCCCTCTGCTCTAATGCATTCAAATTATTCGTCAGTTAATTGGCAAAATCCTGAAACTGCGGGTTTAGGGGCGGACTGCAATTCCTCTAATCGCTAAGGCGCTGTGGGTCCTCTCACCACAGGCAAATTAAGCAAGCGCGATGTAGCCTGGGATTGGTGCAACTCATACGTTTTGATTGCCCAGAAGGCCGAGAATGACCAGATCCCGAACCATTCCGCGAGCAATACCACCCAGCTTTGTCCAATGAGCGTATTGACCGCAAAAGCCACGAGCGGTGAGGCCATCAGTGCAATTGCGCAGATCTTGTAAGCTTTGGCATACATTGATCGCTTGCCTTGCGGGATCAGTGACAACGTGTCACCAGCACGTCGCCATGCCACGGCAGCTAGGCAGGCAAACATGGATACTGCAAAGGTCCCGTGGGGTGTCCAGCCTTTAGGGCAGTTTTCGCATGTCCAACGCATTGGGAATACAGCGACCAGAATCGCACAGACGCCCGCGACGTTGAGCCAAAGATTTTCCTCTTCGGTATAGCCCCGATAGATGTATAGCGTCGTTCCTACCGCAAATAGCCCGCCAACGAAGGGGACTCGACTGGCGTTGAAGCCATCTTTGGAGGCCCAGTAATACGCGCTGAGCGAGTCTTGCACGCCGAGATGATCGTCGATCAGCCAGCCGGTAGCGATGACTACCAACGGAAACAGGAAGCCGACTGCGGCAAGTACGATGCGAAGGTCGAAGTATGTCCCGAAGACGTGCTTTTGCAGCTCGCTGCCTTTTTTCATCGGAGCGTCTCCTTTTTTCCGTTTCTGAATTGTGCTTGGTGCCTGACTACATTACAAACATAAAAGCGAGGATCTCATCGGCGACCGGAAATGACTGTCATCAGTCCCAAAACCGGTTGTTTTTGAGACGCCTGTTGAGAGTGCACATCTCACTGCAGCTTGGCTCCCACAGCAGCCCGCCATGCATCGTTGAACACCAAAAACCCGTTCCCAATCAACCAGTTACCCTCGACGCGTTTCTGATCAGTCGATTTGCCACGCAAAAATCGCACGGATGATAATTGGACTTATCATCCGGAAGAATTGGCTGTCGTGCGGGTTCTGTCGCAATAAGGCGGTGCGATCGAGCGAAGCTGCGAGGCCAGACTCGATTAAAACGCCAGCGAGTAGAACTGATTCGCTGCAGCCGAGGCTCGGTCTTTGATCGCGCTGAGCTGGCCCTTGCGAATCATGTGCATCGTTTCGATGCCGGCGAGCAGGACGCGTGCGCAGCGAAAGGTATTGAATCCAAGCATCGGACGGGTGATGCGTTTGATGGCCCGATGGTCTTGCTCGACGAGGTTGTTGAGGTGCTTCGATTGACGCATCTCTATGGACAAGCCGCTGTCAGCCTGAATGCTCAGGGTGGCGGCCGTGTTGGCTGCGCTCTTGTCGATCGTGATCTTCTCGGGCACGCCGTGCAGGTCAATGGCTCGATTGAAGAATGCGCGCGTTGCAGCGTGATCCCGCTTGGCGCGAAGCAAGAAGTCGACTGTACTGCCGTCGCGGTCGACCGCGCGGTACAGGTACTTCCACTGGCCGCCGACCTTGATGTAGGTCTCATCCATGCGCCAGCTCTTGCCGACCGTCAGCTTGCGCCGACGGCAGACGGCCGCGAGCACTGGCAGCATCTTCATAGCCCAGCGATGAATCGTCGAGTGATCAACCCTCACCCCGCGTTCGGCCATCACTTCCTCCAGGTGGCGCAGGCTCAAAGGGTAGGCCACGTACCAGCGCACGCACACCAGCATGACTTCCGCCGGATAGTGCAGCCGCTTGATCACACGGCGCAGCGCTTAAATCAGCGTTTTCGGGTCAACTCTTATGTGGCAACCGTACCATCCCGCGCTTGTCGCGACAGAACCCAGAAAGCACGCTTCATGCTCACTGCCAGCAGCGGGGCGGGCAGGACCTACGCCTCGACGGCAGGTGCACGTGAAAGCGCCGATCAAGAAGTTGCGCAGTATGGGGTAGCCGCAGGTGCGCTGCACAGGACTTTGCATCGTGAAGATGACTTCCATGTCGCTGGCGGGGACCTTCCAAATGAAAACGTCGCCGACGCCGCGCCAGTCGTATTTCCCTGCAGCGCTCGTGCTGGGGACCACGCCGGGCTGTGCGCGCAGGGTGAGCTCTAGTTGTAGGCGCCGGCGTATTGAGGATTGTGCAGTGTGTGAATGGCCGTGGATGCGTTGAGCGGCCGGAAGATGACGACATCGCGATTGCGCAGTCGACAGGGAAAAGACAGGCCCTTGTTTCGGAACACCTTCACCGTCTGGCACGCTGAGCCCACGCGCGAGAAGGTTTCGAAAAAATAGGCGATCGTCTCCCTGATCTGTGAGTCGGGGTCCAGGGCTGCGTTTCCAGCCCCGTCGTACACGAATCCGGTGGGCACATCACTCGAGTCTTGCTTCCGCGAAGCCTAAGGGCTACAAAACGTCGTTTTGCACGTCTCATGCCGCTGCCTAAGATTGGCTGTTCAAACCCGCCCGTTTCTTCAACTAGCCGGAGGCTTCATGTCTCAGCACCACGCTGCGATTCAGTGGCAGCGTACCCCTTATCCGCTTGATGGAAGAACGTACCCCCACAACCACGTCGCGATCTTGAACGATCAGCAGTCCGTCAACGTTTCGGCGTCCGTCGAATTCAAGGGCACCTCAAGTGGCTCTATACGTCGTTGGACGCAACATACGATTTTGGAAACAGATACGGAGTTCACGTTAAATTTCAGTTTGAGCTTAGACGAGTGGCTTGCCAAGCTGGGGTTCGATCGAGTCCTTCATGTTGATATCCAGCAGCCAGTTCTTGAAAGCCGCAATCGGTGGGAGGCTGAGCTTGTCGGGCGGGACAAAAAGATAATAGCCAAAGCCTGTGACCAGCGGTAAATCGAGGGCCAACTGGAGCACGCCGCTGCGCAACTCGTCCTGCACGAGAAGGCCGGGCACCAAGCCGATGCCGATGCCTGCGGCCACAGCCTGAATAAGGTGGGAAGTGAATTCGAAATGGGGACCGACGCGCATCGCATGGGGCGATAGGCCTTGCGCGACAAACCATTGCCGCCAGGCGTACGCCCGAGATGCCACCTGAAGCAATAGCAGCGGGACCAGGTCCGCTGCTTTTTTCACTTGGTGCGAGCGGGCCAGCGCGGGGCTGATGACCGGTAATAAAATTTCGTCTACCAAGTGGTGGGCGACCAAGCCGGGCCAAGCGCCGTCGCCTACGCTGATTACTGCGTCCATCCCTGCTTGCTGAAGATCGAACTGGCCGATGCGCGCATGAACGTGCACGAGAGTTCCTGGGTGCTGGATATAAAACTCGCCGAGTCGAGGCATCAGCCATTTGGCCGCAAAGGTCGGCAGGGCCGCCAAGTGAAACGAGCCGACGCCGCTACGGTAGGCAATCACTTGCAATGAAGCGTTTTGGATACGGTTCAGAGCCGCGTGCACTTCACGCTGGTACACCGCGCCCAAGTCCGTCAAGAAAATCTGTCGACCCTCCCGGCGAATCAGCTGAACGCCCAACAGCGTTTCCAGCGCCTGAACCTGCCGGCTGACAGCGCTCTGGGTCAGTGACAGCTCGTCGGCGGCCCTGGTGAAACTCAGGTGCCGCGCCGCAGCCTCGTAGGCTGCGAGCAACGACATGCTCGGGAGAAGGAGTCTGCGGTTCATTCAAAAAGCTCATGCAGATGCTTCAAATTTTACGCTTTGGAATTCACGACGGATAGCTAAAACTGACGTCACTCGTTGGAGACACCATGATGCTTTCGCGTCGTCACTTTTCGGTTGCCGTTGCCGCTGCTTGCCTTGCGCTAGCGGCCTCTGTTACTGCCCAAACCTATCCCACGCGTCCCATCCGCTTGGTCGTGCCCTACGCGCCCGGCGGCTCCACCGACATCATCGCTCGCTTGGTCGCTGAGCCGCTCGGGCGAGTCTTGGGCCAGGCCGTCGTTGTCGACAACAAGGGGGGCGCTGGCGGTATGCTGGGAACGGCCGAGGTGGCACGCGCCGCACAGGACGGCTATACCCTTGGCATCGGCACGGTGAGCACCCTGGTGATCTTTCCCGCTTTGCACCCGAAGCCGGGCTACACCATCGACCAGTTCGTGGCGGTCACCAACATCGCCGTCATGCCCAATGTTATTGCGGTCAATCCGAAGTTCCCGGCGAAGGACCTGAAGGAGTTCATCGCGGTGCTCAAGGCCAACCCCGACAAGTACACTTTCGCGACCTCGGGCCAGGGCAGCATCAACCACATGCTGGGCGAGTCGTTCCAGGCCGGCGCCGGCGTGAAAATGATCCATGTTCCCTACCGCGGTTCCGCGCCTGCGATGCAGGACGTGATGGCGGGCCAAGTCGACATTCTGTTCGACCAGCTGCCTTCGTCCAAGAACTTCATCGACACCGGCAAGCTGCGCCTGATGGGCGTCATCTCGGCCAAGCGCGTTTCGGAGTATCCGAGCGTCATGACCATGGAAGAGGGCGGCATCAAGGGCTTCAACGACCAGGCCTGGTACGGTGTCGTTGCCCCCGCGAACATCCCCCCTCCGGTGCTGGCCAAGCTGTCTGAAGCCATGAGCAAGGTGATGGCCATGCCCGAAGTGCGCGCACGGATCGAGAAGGTCGGCGCCATGCCGCTCGGCAATTCGTCTGCGGAGTACGGCGCTCAGATTCGCAGCGAGATCGAAGCGATGAAGAAACTCGCGAAGACGCGCAACATCTCGCTCAACGAGTAGCCCTGTGGAAGCTTCCCACTCCGTGGGCGCGCTGGAGCGCGACCTCTCGCAAGCACTCGGCGCGGCCGTGCGCTTCGACGATGGCCACCGGGCGGTCTATGCCTCCGACGCGTCTCTCTACCGGCAGATCCCGATCGGAGTGGTCGTCCCTAGAACACTGGACGACTTCGTCAAAGGCATCGAGGTCTGCCGCCGTCACAACGCTCCGGTGCTGATGCGCGGCGGTGGCACGTCGATGTGCGGCCAGACCGTCAACATCGCCGTCGTGTTCGACCTGTCGGCGTTCTGCGACGCGATCCTCGACGTCGATCCGGTGTCCGGCACGGCCTTGGTGGAACCGGGGGTGGTATGCGACAGCCTGCGTGACGCGGCCGAGCAGCATGGCCTCACCTTCGCGCCCGACCCCTCCACCCACAGTCGATGCACCCTGGGCGGGATGATCGCCAATAACTCGTGCGGCCCGCACTCGGTGATGGCCGGCAAGACGCTGGAGAATGTCGAGGCGCTGGAGGTCATGACCTACGATGGCGCGCGCTTCTGGGTCGGGCCAACCACCGACGAGGAACTCAAATCGATCATTGCCGCGGGCGGGCGTCAGGGCGAGATCTATGGCCGGCTGCGCGACCTGCGCGACCGCTACGCAGTCCTCATCCGCAGCAAGTTCCCGGACATCAAGCGCCGGGTTTCGGGCTACAACCTCGACCAGTTGCTCCCAGAGAACGGCTTCAACGTCGCTCGGGCGCTGGTGGGCACGGAGGGCACTTGCGCCTTGACGTTGCAGGCCAGGGTTCGCTTGGTCAAAAGCCCTGCGAAGCGGGTGGTGCTGGTCCTCGGGTTTGCGGACATCTATGTCGCGGCTGACGCCGTGCCCGAGTACCAGCGCTTCTCGCCGATCGCCATCGAGGGGCTTGATCGCGCCATCATCCGCGGCCTGCAGGCCCGCAACCTGGCGCAGGCCGAGATCGACCTGCTACCCGACGGCGACGCCTGGGTGATGGTGGAGTTCGGCGCCGACACCGTGGAGGAAGCCACGGCCCAGGCGCGCCAGGCGGAAGCATATTTCAGCGCCCGTCCAGCCGGCCCGGTCCCTTCCGCCTGGGTGGTGACGGACCCGGTAGTGCAAAAGCGCATCTGGTCGATCCGCGAGAACGGCGCCTCAGCGACCCAGTTGTCGATCGACCCCGATATTCCAGACCCGCAGGTCGGTTGGGAAGATGCGGCGGTCGATCCGCTGCGCCTCGGTGAGTACCTCCGCTCGTTTCAGGCGTTGGTTGACCGGTACGGCTATTGCACCTCACTGTTCGGCCATTTCGGCGATGGTTGTGTGCACGCCCGCATCACTTTCAACCTGCGTACCGTCGAGGGCGTGGCGCAGTTCCGCGCCTTCATCCGCGAGGCCGCGCAACTGGTCGTGGACTGTGGTGGGTCGCTGACCGGCGAGCACGGCGACGGTCAGGCCAAGGCCGAGTTCCTACCGATCATGTTCGGCGATGAACTGATGGAGGCACTGCGCGAGTTCAAGCGCATCTGGGATCCGGAGAACCGGCTTAACCCCGGCAAAGTGGTCGATGCCTATCGCGTCGACGAGAACCTGCGCATGGGTCCCCAGTACAAGGTCGTCAAGATCGCCACGCGCATGGACTTCCGGAGCGCCGAGGGCGACGGCTTCCAGCGTGCCGTTGAGCACTGCGTGGGCATGGGGCGCTGCCGCAGCGGCAAGGCCAACACCATGTGCCCGAGTTACCGCGCCACGAAGGAAGAGCGCTTCTCGACGCGTGGGCGCTCGCGCCTGTTCTGGGAGATGCTGCAGGGCGATGTGATCAAGGATGGCTGGAACAGCGAGTCGGTCAAGGAGGCGCTCGACACCTGCCTGGCATGCAAGGGCTGTCGCAGTGACTGCCCGACCCACACCGACATGGCTTCTTACAAGGCCGAGTTCCTGTCGCACTATTACGAAAAGCACATGCGTCCCCGCCAGGCGCTGACGATGGGCCGCATTGGCGACTGGGCCCCGCTGGCCGCGAAGGTGCCATGGCTGGCCAACCTGATGACACAGACGCCGGTGCTGTCCTCCATCTCCAAACTGGTGGGTGGAGTCGCGTCCGGCCGCGACATGCCCAAGTTCGCCACCGAACCATTTCGCAAGCTTGCGCGAAAGCGCAAGACGGCGCAACCGGGCGCCCGCAAGGTCATCCTCTGGGTTGACACCTTTTGCGAGCACTTCCACCCGGAGGTCGCCGAGGCAGCCGTCGAGGTGCTGGGACACGCGGGCTTTGAGTCAGTGCTTCCCGCAACGCTACTGTGCTGCGGCCGACCGCTTTACGACTTCGGCTATATCGACCTGGCGCGCGAAAAGTTGCGCAAGGTGCTTGACGTTGTGGGGACGCAAATGGCGCAGGACGCCGATGCGCCGATCGCCGTGGTCGGCCTTGAGCCAGGTTGCATGTCGGTCTTCAAGGACGAACTGCTCAAGCTGTTCCCGGACGACCCGCGCGCCAAGCGGCTGGCTTCCAGCGTCTGGTTGCTGGGCGACTTCCTGCACGACCACGGCTACCAGCCGCCGCGTATGGAGATCGACGTGCTGGTGCATGCCCATTGCCACCAGAAGTCGCTGTTCGGCACGAAGGGCGATGTGGCATTGCTCAAGGCCATGGGGGCGCGCGCAGTGCACCTGGACAGCGGCTGCTGCGGCATGGCGGGATCGTTCGGCTTCAACCCCGAACACATCGAGATCTCGAAGGCGGTCGGGGAGTTGGTTCTACTGCCCGCGGTGCGCCAGGTCGGCCAGGACACGGTGATCCTCACCAACGGCTTTAGCTGCCGGGAACAAATCCGGCAGGGTGCTGGTCGCGAGGTGATGCACTTGGCCGAGTTCCTTCGAATTGCGCATCAGCGCGAGGAAGAGGGTGCCAGTTTGTCTACTCCATCAGCCACCCTCCCAAACCAACGCATGTGAGACATGCACCCGCCATGTCAACAAATGCCGTCGTGGCAAACCGAAGAGCGACATGCCGCTAACACTTTCACGCGCTGACCTAATCCGCACCTCCAATTTCATCGGCGGGCGCTGGATCGCGGGTGCGAGGCGTACGTTCGCAGTGTGCAACCCTGCCGATGACAGCTTGATCGTCGAAGTGGCCGACAGCGACGACGGTGATGCGAGATCTGCCATCGATGCGGCGGCCGCTGCCTTGCCGTCCTGGCGCGCGGCGCCTGCGCGCGAACGGGCCCAGGTGCTCAAGGGGTGGCACGCACTCATCCTGCAGCATCAAGAAGACCTGGCCCGGTTGATTTCACAAGAGCAAGGCAAGCCCTTGGGCGAAGCGCGCGGTGAAATACTCTACGCAGCTGGCTATGTGGAATGGTTTGCCGAGGAGGCGATCCGAAGCTACGGCGACGTCATCCCTGAGACAGCACGTGGCCGCAAGATGCTGGTGGTAAAGGAAGGTGTAGGCGTCGTCGCAGCCATCACTCCGTGGAATTTCCCTGCCGCGATGATTGCGCGCAAGCTGGCGCCCGCACTTGCTGCCGGCTGCACGGTGGTGGCAAAGCCTGCAGAGGACACACCATTGACCTCGCTGGCCCTCGTCGCTCTTGCGGCCGAGGCAGGCGTCCCCGCGGGCGTGCTCAACGTGGTTACCGCGTCACGGGCGCAGGCCGCCGAAGTCGTCGATGTTTGGCTGGGTGATGCGCGCGTGCGCAAGATCACCTTCACCGGCTCGACGCCTGTGGGCAAGCACCTCGCCCGCGAGTCCGCTTCAACCCTGAAGCGCCTCTCGCTGGAACTCGGCGGCAATGCGCCGTTCATCGTGTTCGACGATGCCGATGTAGACGCGGCCGTGGACGGCCTCATCGCTGCAAAATTTCGAAACGGTGGCCAAACTTGCGTCTCGCCAAACCGCGTTTTTGCACAGTCAGGCATCCACGATGAATTTGTCGAGAAGCTGGCTGGGCGCGTCGCAGCCCTGAAGGTGGGACCTGCGACGGATGAAGCATCCCAGATCGGTCCCATGATCAACCGGCAGGCCGTTCGAAAGATCGCGAGCCACATTGCCGACGCAGTAGCGCACGGGGCCAAGGTAGTGGTCGGGGGCGCGACTGACGACGCTGAGGCATCGAACTACATCTCCCCGACGGTTTTGGCAGGCGTCACAGACACCATGCTGTTGGCGAAGGAAGAGACCTTCGGCCCGGTCGCTGCGGTGTTCCGGTTTGACACCGAGGCCGAGGTCGTCGAAGCAGCGAACGGCACGCCATACGGACTTGCCGCCTACTTTTATTCGCGCAACGCTGCGCGGATCTGGCGCGTGGCAGGCGCGATCGAGTGCGGCATCGTAGGCGTCAATGAAGGTCTCATTTCCTCAGAGACAGCGCCGTTTGGCGGCATCAAGGAGTCCGGCTATGGCCGCGAGGGGTCGCGTCACGGGCTGGATGACTACATGAACATCAAGTACGTTTGTCAAGGCGGGTTGTCATGAACATCGCCAAGCGCGATTGATAACAACCCGATGCAGCCCCAGAGAGGCTGCCGGTTTTTTAGCTTTCTCAAAGGAGACAACATGGAAACCGTCCAAGAACGCGCCGTCGTGCGCAAGGTATTCATGCGCCTCGTCCCCCTGCTCATGGGGCTCTACATCATCTCGTACATTGATCGTGTAAACGTTGGTTTCGCCGCGTTGACGATGAACAAGGACATCGGCCTCAGCGCCTCGATATTCGGCTGGGGCGCTGGCATCTTCTTCGTCGGGTACTGCCTGTTTGAAGTTCCAAGCAACCTCATGATGGTGAAGGTTGGCGCGCGCCGATGGATCGCGCGAATACTCTTCACGTGGGGGGTTCTTGCCAGCGCCATGGCGTTCATTCAAGGCCCGACCAGTTTCCTCGTGATGCGATTTCTTCTGGGTGTGGCAGAGGCGGGCTTCTTCCCTGCAGTGGTGCTGTACCTGACCTTCTGGTTTCCAGCGCGGTACAGGGCCCGCATCATTGCAACGTTCTCGCTGGCCATCCCGCTTGCGCTCGCGATCGGTGCGCCGGTATCGACGCTGATCATGGAGATGGACGGCGTCTTGGGATACAAAGGATGGCAGTGGCTTTTCTTTCTCGAAGGCATTCCCGGCGTCTTGCTTACTCTCGTGGTTTTGAGGGTCCTGCCGGACAGCCCGCAGGGTGCCAAGTGGTTGAACGCTGCTGAGCGCAAATGGCTGGCGGACGAACTCGAAAAGGATGTGCAGGCCAGCCCTGCTGCGGGCAAGGATGGCGCGCATCTTTCTGTTCTACAAGTATTCAAGCACCCAGCCATCCTTACGCTTTGCTTCATTTATTTCTGTGCCACTGCCACCAACCTCGGGGTGTCGCTATTCCTTCCGCAAATCGTGAAGCAGCAGGGTTTCACCAACATGCAAACCGGCTTGATCTCCGCGGTCCCCTATATTTTTGGCTGCATCGGGATGATTGGAATCGGGTACCTTTCCGACCGACACAACGAACGCAAGGGGTACGTGATCGCGGCGATGCTGATCGCTGCCGCTGGTCTTGGCCTTGCCGGATGGTTCGGCAACACCATCGCCGCCATCGCAGCGCTGTGCCTTGCCACGATTGGCATCTTGGGCATCAAGGGACCGTTTTGGTCATTGCCTTCTGCGTATTTGACCGGTGCGAGCGCGGCAGCCGGGATCGCCTTCATCAATTCTGTGGGCAACCTGGGTGGGTTCTTCGGACCATCCATCGTGGGTATGGCGCGTGAATTGACCGGTAACTTTGAAAGTGGGCTGTACGCGCTGTCCGGCTTGGCAGTGGCCGCGGTATTCGTTGCCCTCATCGGCGTGAGATCGACTGCGAAAAGCCGTCGGTTGAGAGAAACGGGCCAAGCGGTCGTTGGCTAGAAGCGGACGCCCCGAGAGCGTGCGTCTATTCCAAACCCAAAAGTGCGAAGTGTTGTTTCTCCCGCATGCCGTCTTGCGGCGCAGTGCGAACAAGCGCAAGTCCGATCCCCTGTCGACGCAGCGCTTGCGTTTCTAACGCTATACGGCCCGCGTGTCCACTCCGACAGCCTCTGACAGCCTCGTTGATACCTTTTTTGTCTGAGGAACTGGTGCGGCAAAAAAAGAGCGAGGCGTTGCCGGTTGCACAAGGGCCGCCTTTCCGTCTGATTGTTCAACTCAAGGATTTCCCATGAAAGCATCCGACCTGTTCGTCAAAGCCCTGGAGAACGAGGGCGTCGATCGCATTTTTGCGGTGCCCGGTGAAGAAAATCTCGATCTCGTCGAGTCGCTGCGGCGCTCCAGCATCCAGCTCGTCCTGACACGGCATGAGCAGTCTGCGGCCTTTATGGCCGCAACGCACGGTCGCCTGACGGGCAAGGCTGGCGTGTGCATGGCCACGCTCGGCCCCGGCGCGCTGAACCTGGTCACTGGCGCAGCATATGCGCACCTCGGTGCGATGCCGATGATCCTCATCACTGGCCAGAAGGCCATCATGACAGCCCGCCAGGCGCGCTTCCAAATCGTCGACATCGTCGCCACGATGAAGCCGCTGACCAAGGCGTCTCGGCAGATCGTGAGTGCGGCCAGCATCCCGACAGTGGTGCGTGAAGCGTTCAGGCTAGCGGAAGAGGAGAGGCCTGGCCCCGTGCATCTCGAGCTGCCGGAAGACGTCGCCGGCGAGACGCTGCCCGACGGCATCACTATCGTCGAAGTGCATCCGGTCGAGCTCCCGGAAGCGCAAGACGCTTCGGTCGAGCGAGCCGCCCAGATGCTGATGAGGGCACAGCGTCCACTGGTTATGTGCGGCGCGGCCACCAACCGACCGCGGCTCGCCGGCCAACTCACCGATTTCGTGCGCCGCACCGGCATCCCTTTTTTCAACACGCAGATGGGCAAGGGCACGTTTGCGGCCCTTGGCAACGAGGATGGCGGTACCGAATTGTGGATGGGTACGGCCGCATTGACCGAGCGCGACTATGTCCACGAAGCGATCGACCAAGCCGATCTGATTCTGGCCATCGGCCATGACACGATCGAGAAGCCGCCTTTCATCATGGGCGCCAATGGGCCCAAGGTGATCCACATCGGCTATACACCAGCCAACGTGGAGCAGGTGTTTTTCCCGCACGCCGAAGTGGTGGGCGACGTTGAATCGAGCTTGGCGCGCTTGGCCGACAAGGTGGAGGGCAAACTGCCGAACGCGGCCGCGTTGGTGCCGTTGCGGGAAGGCATCTTGAGGCGAACGCTGGACCGAGCCACCGAATCTCGCTTTCCACTGACGCCGCAACGCATCGTTCACGATGTGCGGGCGGTCATGCCGTTCGACGGTGTGGTGGCGCTTGACAACGGCATGTACAAGATATGGTTCGCGCGCTGCTACCGCACGCGCAGCGCCAACGCGCTCTTGCTGGACAACGCACTTGCCACGATGGGTGCCGGCTTGCCCTCGGCGATGATGGCCGCGCTGTTGTACCCGGAGCGACGCGTGTTGGCGGTTTGTGGCGACGGCGGTTTCATGATGAACTCGCAGGAGCTGGAGACCGCCGTGCGGCTGAGGCTCAATCTTGTGGTGCTCATCATCCAGGACGACGCCTACGGGATGATCCGCTGGAAGCAGGCGGTCGACAATTTCACAGATTGGGGTTTGACCTTCGGCAATCCGGACTTCGTCAAGTACGCCGCGGCCTATGGCGCCGAAGGAAGACGCGTCGAAGGGGCTGAAGGTCTAGCCCCGGCACTCGAAGCGGCATTCCGCGCGGGCGGGGTGCAACTGGTAATCGTGCCGGTCGACTATTCGGAAAATGGCCGCGTGCTCGTCGATGAACTCAGGAACCGCGTTCCAGAGGTGGCGCTGTGAAGACCCGTGCCGCCGTCCTCTACTCGATGGACTCAAAGCCGCCTTATGCGGTATCCCGACCCTTGCGCATCGAAGAGGTCGACCTGGCACCGCCAGGAGCCGATGAGGTGATGATCAAAGTCGTTGCCGCCGGCTTGTGCCATTCGGACCTTTCGGTGATCAATGGCGATCGTCCGCGGCCGATGCCGATGGCGTTGGGCCACGAAGCCGCGGGCATCGTGGAGCAGCTGGGCGAAGGCGTGACGGACCTCAAGGTCGGCGATCATGTGGTCGTGGTGTTTGTGCCGAGTTGTGGCCACTGCGCGCCCTGCGCTGAAGGCCGGCCGGCACTGTGCGAACCAGGTGCCGCGGCCAATGGTGCGGGAACTCTGCTCTCGGGCGCAAGACGCCTGAGTCTTGGAACGGGAGTGCTTAACCATCAACTGGGCTGCTCGGTATTTGCTGAGTACGCGACGGTGTCGAGACGCTCGCTTGTCAAGATCGACCCGACCGTGCCGCTGCACGAGGCGGCGTTGTTCGGCTGCGCGGTGCTCACCGGGGTTGGCGCGGTCGTCAACACGGCCAAGTTGCAATTGGGCGCCTCGGTGGCGGTGATTGGACTGGGCGGCGTGGGGTTGGCCGCGTTGATCGGGGCGGTTGCAGTCGGTGCGCGCCAGATCATTGCCGTCGATTTGGCCGATGACAAGCTGGAGCAGGTGCTCGCACTCGGCGCGACCCACACGGTCAACGCGGGGCAAGCCGACGCGCTGGAGCAGATTCGCGCGCTGAGCTCAGGCGGCGTGGAGTTCGCCTTCGAGTTCGCAGGCTCGGTTCGCGCGCTCGATCTCGCCTACAAGATCACGCGCCGCGGCGGCATGACCGTCACCGCCGGGCTGCCGCCGGCCGCAGCGCTGTTCCCCCTGCCAGCCGTCAGCCTAGTCGCCGAGGAGCGCACGCTCAAGGGCAGCTACATCGGCACCTGCGTGCCTTCGCGCGACATCCCGCGGTACATCGAACTCTACAAGCAAGGTCGCCTGCCGGTGGACAAGCTGCTCACCGGCCGCTTGAAGCTCGAAGACATCAACCATGGATTCGACTTGCTGCACGAAGGCAAGGCGATTCGCCAAGTCGTGGAATTCGCATGACTACGCAAACCGAACAGGCTGACGGCGCCAAGCCATGGGTGGAGGCCTGGGCCCGGAACATGGCGCCGCTCTTGAGGACCGTATTCCCCGGAGCACCAGACTCGGCCGCCGACGATGCGAAGTCCCCCATCGAGGAGCATTTCGCGGCGCTCAACGATACCTGGAAGGATTCGATCGAAAAGTGGTCTGCGTTGGCGAAAGAGGGGGCGCGCCCGGAGGCTCTCACACCCGAAGCCTTGCTGGAGCTTTTCACGCCAGCGCGCTGGAGCGGTCCTGGTAGCGGCGCGTTCGATTCCGGCTTGAGTGAAGTGCTGAAAGGGCCTAGGTACGCAACGCTGTGGAATATGGATCGCGAACTGCTCCAGCTCCAACAGCGCGCGTACGAGCGCGACAGGCTGGTTATGGCTTACCAGGCCATTGTCCGGAAAGCGTGGAACAAGGCGTTCGAGCGCTTCTCGCAATCCTTCGCGTCGAACAAGAGCGAAGCTCCGGCAACGTGGCGCGCAATGGCCGACCGTTGGCTCGCCGTTGCCAATGAAGTGCTGATCGAGGCACACCGGTCGGACGAGTTCATCGAGGCCCAGACCCGCATGCTGCGCGCTTCCTCCGAATATCGCCTTCAGGAGCGCCAACTCGCTGAAGGATGGTGCGCCGCCAGCCACATTCCGACGCGCACCGAGATGGATGAGATGCAGCGCGTCGTCACGGAATTGAGACGGGAGACCCGGCTGCTGCGTCGCCAGGCGGCCTCATCCGCCGAGCCGGCGCCGCGCTCGCCAGCTCCGACGCAGCGCGCCGCTCGCGCCCCTGCACGCAAGCCGAGCGCTGCCGCTGCCAAAAAGGCACGCCGAGCAACCAAGGCCTGAGGAACACCCATGACAGTCCTCAAGAAATCCCCCGCCGCTGCGGCACTCGCGGAGTTCAGCGACTTCAATCTGAAAATGGCGCGCGGCCAGATGCTGCTCGGCAAGATCAAGGACGAGCACGTCCAGATCGCCACCGCCGACAAGGAAGTGGTGTTTCGCGAGGACAAGACCACGCTCTATCGTTACAAGCCTACGGCCAAACGGGCCCTGGGTATCCCGGTGCTCGTGGCCTATGGCCAAGTCGGTCGCTACACGATGACGGACCTCCAGGAGGACCGTTCGATGCTGCGCAACCTGCTGGCGCTCGGCGTCGATGTCTACGCCGTCGACTGGGGCAGCCCGACGCGCAGCGACCGTTGGCTCACTTTCGAAGACTACGTCGACGTCTACCTGAACGACTGCATCGAGTTCATTTGCCGCGAACACAAGGTTTCGGCAATCAACCTGTTGGGCATCTGCGAAGGCGGTGTTTTCTCGCTGTGCTACGCGGCGCTGTACCCTGACCGCGTCAAGAACCTGATCCTCGCGATCACGCCCGTCGACTTCCATCAGGACCAAGCCGAAAGCCGAGTCAACCATGGTCTGCTCAACATGTGGGCGCGAGGCCTGAGCGCCGAAGATGTCGATGCACTCATCGAGGCCAACGGCAACCTGCCGGGTGAATTGATGAGCCACATCTTCACCCAGCTGACGCCTGGCGCCACCTTGTCCAAGTACAACGTGGGCCTGCTCGACACGTTCGACGATGAGAAGAAGTTGCTCAATTTCCTGCGCATGGAAAAGTGGCTGTCAGACCGGCCGCACCATCCTGGCGAAGCGGCCAAACAACTCCTTGTCAACCTCTACAAGAACAACGAACTGATCAGGGGCGAGTTCGCGCTCGGCGGCCGCAAGGTCGATCTAGCCAGCATCCGCATACCCGTCCTCAACGTCTTCGCTAAAGACGATCACATCATCCCGCCCAAGACCACGCAGGCATTGCGCGGCGCCGTCGGCAGCAAGGACTACTCGGAAATCGGTCTGGATGGTGGCCATGTCGGCGTGTTCGTCAGCGGTAAGTCGCAAGGGGTGCTCGGCAAGGGCATTTTCGACTGGCTGAAGAAACGCGATAGGTAGCCCGTGGCGCGTCGACAAGACAAGGTAATGGAACCTCGGCTGAAGGAGGTTTCGGTGCTGGGTCACGGGGGATTCCGGCGACTCTCGTACGCTGAATGGGGGCCGGAGAAAGCCGAGCGCACCGTGATGTGCGTGCACGGCGTCTCGCGCACGGGCCGCGACTTCGACGTGCTTGCGGCTGCGCTGGTGGGAGCCGACGATGTTCGGGTTGTTGCACCCGACCTTCCGGGGCGCGGGCGCAGCGAGTGGCTTTCCAAGCCAGCGCACTACACCGACCGGGCCTACACCGGCGCGCTGTCCACGCTCATTGCGCGACTCGATGTGGAGCAGTTGGACTGGATCGGCACATCCCTTGGCGGCCACATCGGTATGCTGATGTCGTCGGAGTACGCGACGCCGATCAGGCGGTTGGTGCTCAACGACTTCGGCGCACGCGTTTCCGCATCAGCCTTGCGACGCATCGGGGCCTATTTGGGCAAACGTTGGCGGTTTGCGTCTGTCGATGACCTCGAGGCGCATCTTCGCGAGATCCACGAGCCCTTTGGCAACCTGACGGATGCCCAGTGGCGCCACCTTGCGAAGCACAGCGCGGCACCCGATCCCACCGGCGGGTTCCGCTTTCATTTCGATCCGGCCATCGGCGCACGCTTTGCCATCCCGATCTACCTGGACGTCGTGCTGTGGCAACTCTGGGACAAGATCGATTGCCCGGTGCTGATCCTGCGCGGCGAAGACTCGGATCTGCTGTGCGACTCGACGACCCGTGACATGCTCAATCGTGGCCCTGCGGCCAAGGCGGGCAGGGTCACCGTCGTCGAAATTCTGGAGTGCGGACACGCACCGGCGCTGATGGAAGCGACGCAGATCGAAGTCATCAAGGACTTTCTCCTCTCCCCAACCCCCGTGCAGGCGGGCGGGCACGCGCGTCAGCCGCAGCGCGCGCTGAGCGTTCAACGTCCCTGAGCACACGATGAAGCAAGACAAGATGGTCACGGCCGAAGAAGCTGTCGCGTTGATCCGCGACGGCGACTCGGTCAGTTGCTCGGGCTTCGTGGGCATTGGCACCCCTGAAGCACTGATCGAAGCGCTGGAGCGGCGCTTCGTCGACACACAGGGACCGCGCGATCTCACACTGGTGTTTGCCGCGGCGCCGGGCGATGCCAAGGAGCGCGGCCTCAATCGGCTGGCGCACCCGGGCCTGGTCAAGCGCGCCATCGGCGGCCATTGGTCCCTCGTGCCCAAGCTTGGGAAGCTGGCCACCGACAACCTGATCGAGGCCTACAACCTTCCGCTGGGCGTCGTCTCGCACCTGTATCGCGACGTGGCAGCACATCGGGCCGGAAGCCTGAGCAAGGTCGGCATGGGAACCTTTGTCGACCCGCGCCATGGCGGCGGCAAGATCAACGCAAAGACCACCGAGGACCTGGTGAGGGTCATGATGATCGATGGTGAGGAATGGCTGTTCTACAAGACCTTTCCGGTCAACGTGGCACTGATCCGCGGCACCACCGCCGATGCGTTCGGCAACATCACGATGGAGCGCGAGGCGCTGGTGCTGGATGCGCAGGCGGCTGCGATGGCCGCGCGCAATGCCAATGGACTGGTCATTGCGCAGGTGGAGCGCATCGCCGCGACCGGTTCGCTGGATGCGCGCAGTGTCGTGGTGCCGGGTGTGCTGGTCGATTGTGTGGTGCTGGCACAGCAGGCTTCACACGTTCAGACCTACGGCACCGACTACAGCGCTGCGTTCTCGGGCGAGATCAGGGTGCCGACCGACAAGATCATGCCCGCGCCGCTCGATGAGCGAAAGCTGATCGCCCGGCGTTGCGCCTTCGAATTGCCACTGGGCGGGGTGATCAATCTGGGCATCGGCGTGCCAGAGGTGGTCGCTGCCGTTGCAGCGGAGGAGCGCGTGCTGGACGCCTTGACGCTCACGGCCGAGCCCGGTGTGATCGGTGGCATGCCGCAGGGCGGCCTGGATTTTGGCGCGGCAGTCAACGTTCATGCGCTATTGCACCAGAATCAGCAGTTCGATTTCTACGATGGCGGCGGGCTCGACCTCGCCTGCCTGGGCATGGCCGAGATCGACCGCATCGGCAACGTCAACGTGAGCCGCTTCGGGCCGCGCCTGGCAGGTGCGGGCGGCTTCATCAACATCAGCCAGAACGCTCGGCGCCTGGTCTTCGCCGGCACATTCACCGCGGGGGGGCTGCAGATATCGATCGACGATGGCAAGGTGCGCATCGACGTCGAAGGCAAGGTGCGCAAGTTCGTCGACGCGGTGGAGCAGATCACCTTCAGCGGCGCGCAGGCGGCAGCCAAGGGCCAGTCAGTGCACTACGTGACCGAGCGTTGTGTCTTCAAGCTTCGGCCGGAAGGGCTGCAACTCATCGAGGTGGCACCCGGTATCGACGTCGAGCATGACATCGTCGCGCACATGGGTTTCCGACCTGTGATCGGCACCGTGAGCACCATGGATGCGCGCATCTATCGGCCCAAGTCGATGGGCCTGGCTGCGGTGCTGCAAGACCTTCAACTCTCCGATCGCCTGAGCTATGACGTAGAACGCAACACGCTATTTGTCAACTTCGAAGGCATGGCCATTCGTAGCGCAGAAGAGATCGAGAGCGTGCGCCGTGTGTTCGAGGCGCTGTGTAGCCAGATCGGCCGCAAGGTGAACCTGATCGTCAACTACGACGGCTTCAAGCTCGACGAGATGGTGAACGAGGCGTACGAAGAGATGGTTGCCACACTGCGGGCGAAGTACTACGCCACGGCCCGGCGCTACACGACCAGTGCCTTCATGCGTGCCAAGTTGGGCCCGAATTTGCAGGCCCGCCAGGCTTCGGCGCGCGTCTTCGAGACACGCGCCGACGCGGCCGAGTTTGTTCGCAAGCTGCAGCATTTCACTCCGATCGCCGCCTAACACCGGGCGCACCTTGAAACCGATGCAACTCACAGCCGTCGAGGTACTCGAACACGTGGTCAATAAGCCTGGCGCGGCCGGCGAAATCGCCAACGCCTACGTGGCAAAGGCCAAGCCGGACGGCTACACGCTCGGCATCGTCAACGTGCCTGCGTTCCTGTATGTCCCGATGGTCAAGAAGTCGCAGTACCAGGTCGATGACTTCCGCCTGATCGCCCGCCTGGTCGACGACCCGACGGTGCTGGTCACCCGCGCCGACAGCAAGTACAACACGCTCTCCGACGTCATCGGCGAACTGCGAAGCAAGCCCGAGTCGGTCTCGTTCGGGCACAACGGCATTGGCTCCAATGGCGACCTGGCGCTGGTGGCGCTGTCGTCCGCCGCCGGGGTGAAGGTCAACCCAATTCCGTACAAGGGAACCTCGGCACAGAAGACCGACATCCACGGCGGACACCTGGACTTCGCGGTCATCAGTGCGGGCGAGGTAGCCGAGCTGCATGGCGGCAAGACGGGGCAGCTCAAGGCAGTGACCCAGCTCTCGGAGAAGCGCTCGAGCGCTCTGCCGCAGGTGCCCACCGGGAGCGAAGGGAAGTTCGACGTGCTGATGTCGTCCGAGCGCGGCATGGCCGCTCCCGCCAAGATGGCGCCTGAGATCGCCAAGCAACTCCAGGACGCCGTGGAACAGACCTTGCGCGATCCGGAGTTCATTGCGGCAGCGGGCGGCGACGCACCGGTGCTGGCCTACCTGCCGGGCGGCCAGTGGCAGCAGTCCCTGAAGCAGAACAGCAAGGCCCTGCGCGCCGTCGCCGACAAGGCGCCCAAGCAATAAGCCGGAACCCATGACACAGAACACCATCCTCATCACCGCGCCCAAGGTGCGCCCGGAAGCCGCCGACTTGCTGCGCGACCACCGGCTGGTCTGTACCAACGCTTCCGTTACGGAGGACGCCCTAGTCGACTTGTGCATCACCCAGCAACCGGTGGCGATCCTCGCCCGCTACGGCCTGTTCAACGAACGTGTGTTGAGCGCTTCCGCGCGGCTGAAGGTCATCTCGCGCCACGGCGTGGGCATGGACGCCATCGACAAGGCTACTGCGAAGCGGCTTGGCATCGCGGTCGAGGCGGCCATAGGTTCCAACAGCCAGGCGGTTGCCGAACACGCCATCGGACTCATGTTCGCTTGCGCCCGCAAGCTGGCTTGGCGTGACCAGCACATGCGGCAGGCCCACTGGGACAAGGACGCCTGCCTTGGGATGGAACTGCAGGGCACCACGCTGGGCATCGTCGGCTGCGGCTCGATCGGACGCCGGGTCGCCGAGTTCGGTAAGGCCATGGCCATGAAGGTGCTGGTCTGCGACCCGTACCTCACGGCGAGTCAGCTGCCTGCCGACACGGTCAAGGTCGAGTTGGACGAACTGCTTGGAAGCTGCCAAGTTGTCTCCCTTCACTGTCCGTTGACTGCCGAAACGCGCGGCGTGCTCACTGCGGCCCGGCTGGAGCTGCTCAAGCCAGGGGCCATCGTCATCAACACCGCGCGGGCAGGCCTCTTCGACGAGCAGGCCATGCTGGACAGGCTGCACGAAGGGCGGCTCAGCCTCGGCCTGGATTGTTTCGACGAGGAGCCCTTACCGGCAAATTCTCCTTGGCTCGCCGCGCCTAACTCCGTGATGACGCCGCATGTCGGCGGCACCACCGACGGCGGCATGCGGGGCATGGGTGTGGGCGCGGCGCGCAACATCCTCAAGCACCTGGAGGCACGGTCATGATCGGGCTGCAGATCCTTCAGCGCCAGCGGGCCGTGTCCCTTGCCCTGGCCGAACGATTCAAGGCGGTGCCGGTGGCGAACGTCAGCGACCAGATGTTCCGCATGTCGGCCGGCGGCGCGCGGCTGCGTCCGGTGCACGGCGGCGGTTATATGGCCGGGCCGGCGCTGACGGTGAAGGTTCGGCCCGGGGACAACCTGCTGGTGCACAAGGCCCTGCAGATGGCGGTCGCCGGCGACGTGATCGTGGTCGATGCCGGCGGCGACCTGACCAACGCCATCATCGGCGATATCATGCTGGGCCACGCGGTCCAGCGTCGGCTCGCAGGCTTCGTCATCGACGGCGCCGTGCGCGATGCCCACGCCATTCAGGTAGGGTCCTTTCCGGTGTTTGCCGCCGGCGTCACGCACCGGAGACCCTACAAGGATGGCCCGGGTGAGATCAATGTGTCGATTGCCATCGACGGGATGGTCGTGCATCCCGGTGACCCGATGCTCGGCGACGACGACGGCATCCTCTGCGTGCCTTTCGAACATGCCGAGGCCCTGCTAGAAGCCGGCATCCGCAAGGGCGAGGCCGAGGCGAAAATGGTCGCGGACATGGCCAGCGGCGCCTATGACGCCAGCTGGGTTGATGTCAATTTGAAGCGCATCGGCTGGGTGGAGGTAGAGTGAACCAAGCCCTTGCACACGAGGCACTGGCGCGTATCGTTGGTCCGGCGCATGTCCTCACGGGAGACGAAGCGTCGCCCTATTTGACGGACTGGCGCGGCCGCTTTACAGGCCGGGCGCTGGCGGTTGTGCGCCCTGCAAACACAGAAGAAGTTGCCGGGGTGGTGCGAGTCTGCGCCGAACTTGAGATCCCCATCGTTCCGCAAGGAGGCAACACGGGTCTGTGCGGCGGTGCCACCCCCGATGATTCCGGCCATGCCGTGGTCCTGCTCACCAGCCGCCTGAAGCGCGTGCGCGAGGTGGACATCGCCAACGACACGATGACGGTGGAAGCCGGCTGCATCCTGCAAACCGTGCAGCAGCAGGCGCAAGCTGCAGGCCGCTTGTTCCCCCTCTCGCTCGGCGCCGAGGGGAGCTGCACCATCGGCGGCAACCTGGCGACCAACGCGGGTGGCACCGCGGTGCTGCGGTACGGCAACATGCGCGAGCTGACGCTTGGGCTCGAGGTGGTGGGCGCCGACGGACAGGTGTGGCATGGCCTGCGGGGCCTGCGCAAGGACAACACAGGCTACGACCTGCGGGACCTGTACGTGGGCAGCGAAGGCACGCTCGGCATCATCACGGCGGCTACCATCAAGCTGTTCCCGCAGCCGGCGGCGCAATGCACGGCGCTGCTTGCGCTTGACGGCGTCGAGCAGGCTGTGGCCTTGCTGTCGCGCGCACGAGCCGGGTTCGGCGCCGCTCTGACCGGATACGAGTTGATGGCGGGGACCTGCCTGCGATTGGTCACGCAGCATTTCCCGCAGCAGCGCCTGCCGTTCGAGGCCGCTTCCGCCGCAGCGCCGTGGTTCGCGCTGCTCGAGGTCTCCGACTCCGAAAGCGAGCAGCACGCGCGGGAACGCTTCGAGACCGTGCTGGGCGAGGCGATTGAGTGCGGTGATGTGCTGGACGTGGTCATCGCCGAAAACATGGCGCAGAGCCATGCGCTGTGGCACCTGCGCGAAAGCATCACCCTGGCCGAAGCCGAGTCCGGCAAGAGCATCAAGCATGATGTCTCACTGACCATCTCGCGCATCGCCCCGTTCTTGGCCAAGGCCGATGCCCGCCTGCAAGAGCGTTTCCCCGGCATCGTGCCGCTCACCTTCGGGCACCTCGGCGACGGGAACCTCCACTACAACCTGGGCAGCTCCGAGCGCTTCACAGACGACGACTTGATGTCGCGCCAGGCCGACATCTATGCCACGGTGCATGACCTGGTGAGCGAAATGAATGGTTCCATCAGCGCCGAGCACGGCATCGGCCAGCTCAAAGTCGGCGAAATGGCCCGGTACAAGAGCGCACAGGAGATCAGGCTAATGACGCTGGTGAAGCAGGCGCTCGATCCGCAGGGCCTGCTCAACCCCGGCAAGGTGCTGCCCTCCCATTGAAGACAAGCGCATAGGCACGACACCAGCGCATTAATTGAAACCGAAAGAAGGAAAAAACCATGTTGATTCGCACCCTCAGCTGTCTTGCCGCCGCCGTTCTGGCGGCGTGCGCCACCCAAGCGCCTGCACCCACGCAGGCAATGGTGGAGACGCACGTCGAGAAGGCGCGTGCGCTCGCTGGCGCCGACCTACAGTTCCTGATGCCGGTCTGTCGGCCACAGCCCGCTCGGCGCCCCGATCCAGGCGATCCGGCCATGGAACAGAGGCTTCACCGCGAGATTGCACGCACCCCGCCGGAGCCCGGGCAGGCTTTCGACAACCTGTACTTCGTGGGATCGGCCTGGGTCAGCGCCTGGGTGGTCAAGACCAGCGACGGCCTGATCCTGATCGATGCGCTGAACAATGCGCTGGAAGCCCAAGGCTTGATCGAAGGCGGCATGCGAAAGCTCGGTCTCGACCCCGCGCAGATCAAGTACCTGGTGGTCACCCACGGCCACGGAGACCACTACGGCGGTGCGCCTTCGCTGGTGGCGAAGTACGGAATGCGGGTCGTCGCGAGCGAGATCGACTGGCGGATGATGGAGACGCAGCTGGAGTTCGACTCGCCGCAGTGGGGCCGACCGCCCAAGCGCGACTTGGCCGTGTCCGATGGCGACAAGCTGACGCTGGGTGACACCACCGTGACCCTATATGTCACGCCCGGCCATACCCTGGGCACCCTCTCGCCAGTGATCGAAACTCGCGCGGGCGGGCGCACCCACAAGGCCCTGTTGTGGGGCGGCACCGCATTCAACTTCGGCAAGGACATTCCCCGCCTGGACGGCTACATCGCCGGGACAGAGCGCATGCGCGAAGTGGTCCGGCGCGAGAAGATCGATGTCTTCCTGAGCAACCACCCGGCGTACGACGCCACGGTGCCGAACCTGGCGGCTATTCGGCAGAACCCGGCCGCACCCAACCCTTATGTCCGAAGCCCTGCGGCTGTTGAAAGGGCGCTGCAGACCCTTGGCGAATGCGCGCGGGCGCAGCGCGTACGGTTCATGATTTCTTGACCAACGGGTGCTCTGCAGAGTGCACAACGCGTAGCGCTTCAGAATTTCGCCTGAGCGACGTCGCGCAGCTTCTTCGGCCGAGCGCCCAATTTGCCGTTTGCCCGTGCGGCCGCCGCTTTGGCCTGGCTTGCATTCTGGCCACCCGCTTTGCCCATGGACGCGGCCATCCGCGCGCGCGATCCAAAAAAGCCGTCGAGCAACGCCGGGAGATAGAGATCAGTCTACGAGCCGACTCGCTTTGCTTCATGGTGCCGCTACGTGGGAAATGGCCAAAGTCAAGCTTAGAGGGTGTAGACAGAATCAACTAAGGGCTGTCAGTCTGCTGGCCAGGATAAGGGCCTCAGCTAGCCACACCCACTTAGACGCTGTGGTTCGCACTGGGACTGGTCGCGCCGGTGGCCGGTGCCGACGCCCTGGTGCGCGCCGCATCGAAGCTTGCCTTCAAGTTCGGCATCTCGCCGCTGGTCGTTGGCCTGACGGTGGTGGTCTTCGGCGCTAGCGCACCCTGAAACGAAATGACAGCCGCCGTGATGACCGGTGACCAAACTTCCATGCTTGCCTCTTTGGTGCTTGACACGGCGTTCAAACGAAGACGATGATGAATTATGGATCACCCTTCAACGACTGAAAGAGCCGCGACGAGTTCAGCTTCAAGAGACACCGCACTCGCGTTTGATATGAAGTTGTCGACGCCAGCGGCAGGCGCAGAAATCACCGGCATCGATTTGTCCTCCACGCTCGACGAAGCGACGGTTGCAGCGCTTCGTCAAGCGCTGACCGAGCGCGGCGTCCTCTTCTTTCGCGACCAGCCAATAACCCCGGATCAGCAAGTCGCGCTCGCGCGCCGCTTTGGCCACGTCCCACCGGTCCCGGACTCGATGTTTTCTGTCCACACCGACAACCGCTTTGTCTCGGTCCTCGAGAACGACGCCGACTATCCGCCCACGGTCAACAACTGGCATTCCGACTATTCTTTCGCCGCCGAGCCCGACTTCGCCTCGGTCTTGCGTTCGGTCGACGTGCCGCCGGTTGGCGGCGACACCCTTTGGGTCGGCATGGCTGCTGCCTACGAAGGCTTGAGCGACGCGATGAAGACGCGCCTCGACGGCCTGACGGCGACGCATGACTTCATGAAGCTCTACGAGCGCACAGCGAAGAAGGCGCTGTGGCAAGGTGAGCGCGGCCGCCTGATGGAGGCAGCGCGACGGCAGTTTCCCCCGGTCAGCCACTTGGTGGTGCGCGTTCATCCGGAAACCGGCCGCAAGGTGCTATTCGTCAACGAATCATTCACGCGCCATGTTGACGGGTTGTCTGAGGCCGAAAGCCGCGCCTTGCTCGGCTACTTGTTCGAGCACCTAAAGGCGCCCGAATTCCAGGTTCGCTTCCATTGGACGTCCGATTGCGTCGCTATGTGGGACAACCGGGCTACAACACACTATGCGGTCGCCGACTTCTATCCTGAGCACCGGCTGATGCATCGGGTAACTGTGCTGGAACGGGCCCGGGCGGACGAGGGCTGATCTCGCACGCCACTCCCAAAGCAACGGACGTAGTACTGTTTAAGGGTCGGCATCTCGATCCCGCGATCGCGAGAGCAGTGTCCAATGTGTCTGCTGATCTATGCGCTGCAAGCCGGCCCTGTAGGTTGGTGTAAATGATGGCTGGGCGGGACTTGTCGATGGCCCATCACTTCCGCCTGAGTGTCAATCGAGATGGAAAGCGGCGAAGGCGTTCTTCCTCAAGACGCCGGGGACGCAAGCCCGCGCAGCCGTGAGCGGCACGTTGGACTGCGACGCGGCTTCGCGCCGCGTGGTGGTGGGTTGGACGCGCCTCCACTCAGGTGGTGCCTACACTTCACCATCTGCCCGGATTAAGGCTTGTAATTTTTTTAAGCACGCGACCTCCACGCGCAGTCGCTGATCAAGGCGAGTGCGGACCGAGTCGATTAACCGCGTAAGACGAGTTTCACCAGTGGTATTAGGAAGCTGTTGTTGGATCAACTGCGCCTGCCTACCTTCGCGGTGCGGCGGCACGACGAGTCGCCTGTTTAACCGATTGGCAGCCCGCACGCCCAACCGCTTGCAAGCCATGCGTAGACAAGCGTCGATGCCGGCGGCCGTGGCGGCGGACGTTAAAACGTTTCGGTCTTCCAGGTACTGAACGTCCGGCTCGATGTCTACCACCGGAAAGCGATCTGCCATCGCCTCCGCGAACTCCCAGTGTCTCGTCGTGCGACGACCACTCAGGAGGCCGGCCTCCGCAAGAACGTGCGCGCTCAAGCACAGATCCACGATCTGTACGCCACGCACATGCGCCTCGCGCCGCGCCTTGAGCAAGTGCTCCGGTAGCCGTTCGGTCACGTGACGTCAACTAGGCACCACGATGGCATCCGCCATCTTCACTGCAACTCTGCAACACGCCGAGTGGGCTATCGCGCTCAGCCTGGCTTTCGGACTCTTCGGCGCAGCACCGGCTGGCATCGTCATGTCGCTGACAGCCCAATCGATGGCGCCGCAGCGCCGCGCCTTCGGCATGGGCGTTTTCTTGAGTGTCTTTTCCTGATCATGACGGCGGCGCCGCCGGTGGCCGGCTGGTTGTTCGATTACACCGGCCAGCCCTTCACTGCGATTCTCTTCGCAGCCGGACTGTTCGCTGCGACCGGGCTGGGGTTCGCGGCGTTCGGGCCCTTCAAGCGATGGCTTGCAGGACGCGCGGCGCGTGCCGAGGCGCCAGACTCGGCTGGATCGGGATCTGAGGCCAAGGTCAAGCCATAGCCCTCGGCGGCCGATCCGAGACTCAGGAGTCGCGCCATTGCGCGTGCGCAGATCACTCGAGACTTACCTCCACTAAGCCTACGAGCTACAAAACATCGTTTTACGCGTCTCGTGCCGATGCCTAAGATTGGCTGTTCAAACTCGCCCGTTTCTTCAACCAGCCGGAGATTTCATGTCTCAGCACCACGCTTCGATTCAGTGGCAGCGTACCCCTTATTCGCATGACGGAAAAACGTACTCCCGCAATCACGTCGCAATCTTGAACGGTCAGCAGTCCGTCAATGTTTCGGCGTCCGTCGAATTCAAGGGTGATCCCATGTGCGCTGATCCTGAACAGCTGCTGGTCAGTGCGGTCTCGAGTTGCCACATGCTGACCTTCCTCGCCATTGCGGAGTTCCAGGGCTATCGCGTGGAGCAATACGAGGACTACGCTGTCGGGCACCTTGAAGCGATCCAAGGCGCAGGAACCTCAATAACGCGTATCGAGCTGTCGCCGAAGATCACGTTTGGCGGAGAGAAGGTGCCCGATGAAGCGGCACTTAACCGAATCCACGCCGGGGCGCACAAGAACTGCTTCATCGCCAAATCGCTGACGGCGACTGTGACGGTGGTGAATGAGAAGGCCACGGCCTGACGTTAGTCGCGCGTGAATATGGGAGACACCGTTATGGACATGGATGCGGCTACACCACTGTTGATCAGGCACGACTCGGACGGTGTGACGACGCTGCAGCTGAATCGGCCGCTGCAGTCCAACGCGCTGTCCGAAGACCTCCTCGATGTACTTCAGCGTGAACTCGACACGATCAGCGTCGACATGGATGTCCGGTGTGTCGTGTTGTCGGGTGCGGGCAAGGCATTTTGCGCCGGGCACGACCTGCGTGAGATGCGATTGCAGCCTCGGCTTTCTTACTACCAGTCCCTGTTCACTCGCTGCAGCCGCGTGATGCAGAGCATCCAGGCATTGCCAATTCCCGTGATCGCACGTGTTCATGGTGTGGCGACCGCCGCGGGCTGCCAACTCGTGGCGAGTTGCGATCTCGCAATCGCCGCGGAAACGGCGCGCTTCGCCGTCTCTGGCATCAATGTCGGACTGTTCTGCTCAACGCCGGCAGTGGCCTTGTCGCGCAACATTTCACCGAAGCGGGCGTTTGACATGCTCATGACTGCACGCTTCATTGATGCGGCTACTGCATGTGATTGGGGTCTTGTCAACGAGGCGGTACCTGAAGGCGATCTGGATGCCGCCGTGATGCGCAAAACAGCCGAGATTCTCGCCAAGAGCCCGAAAGCCGTTCGCTATGGCAAGGCTATGTTCTACCGGCAAAGGCAGATGGCCTTGGGCGACGCTTACGCCTATGCGGGCGACGTCATGGCGCGCAACATGATGGAGGAAGACGCGTGCGATGGCATTGACGCCTTTCTCGAAAAGCGTCAGCCGCACCGGCGATCCTGACGGCTTTGGATCGGAATCGATTGAACGACGCTGGCGGTTCACCTGGTAGCCAACAGCCGAGTAGTCGATTGCTCCATGCGCAAGCCTGCTTCCCCCAAACGTCTTCAACGCGATGCCATCGCGGCGGTGCAAAGTGCGCCTTCGGCCGATGCCAGCTCGACGCCGACTTGCTTGCCGCAGGATTGCGGCGTGCTGCGGTCGCCCAGCGCGACGCGCCTGCCGCCGCTGATCGCACTGGCGTACTTCGAAGCCGCAGCGCGCAAGCAGAGTTTCGCTGCGGCCGCCAAGGAGCTGCACGTCACGCCGGCCGCAATCAGTCATCAGGTGAAGGCACTGGAAGAACAACTCGGCGTCGAGTTGTTCGTCCGCCACCACCGCAACGTGAGTCTGACGGCGGCGGCCAAAGAGGCGTTGCCGGCATTGCAGGACGGTTTTGCGGCGTTGGCGCATGGTGTGGAGCAAATCCGGGCCCATATAGAGACACGCTGGGTCATCACGATTTGCGCCGAACCCTTGTTCGCTACCAAGTGGCTGGTGCCCCGCCTGCATCGGTTCTACGCACGCTGCCCTGAAGCGGAAGTGCGCCTGCAGGCAAGCCTCAGCTCTGTCGATTCCTGTCGGAGCGGGCCGACTGGACCCATATCATTTCGTCGCGCGGGGATCGATCTGGCCGTCCGATTTGGTTATGGGGAGTATGCCGAGCTGGATTCGCGCCACTTATTGAAGGTCGCCTTGCTTCCCGTTTGTTCCCCCGCAGTGGAGGTGGCGACTCGGCCCTCCGCATCACCAGAGGTGTTGCTCCAACTGCGACTTCTGAGCGACAGCACAGCCTACCGTTCTTCCGAGCGCTTCGGATGGCAGCAATGGTTTCAGTACGCCGGCGTCTCGGTGCCCAACTTGCTGCGTGAGCAGCGCTTCGGTAATGGGCTCCTCGCGCTGGAAGCTGCAGTTACGGGTCAGGGTCTTTTACTTGCCTGTCCTTCGCTGGTGCAGGCAGAGCTGCAGTCGGGAAAGCTGGTGGTCGCTGCAGACGTGGAAATGCCTTGTCCTTTAGCCTACTTTGTGGTCTGTCTGCCCTCCGCGCTGGAACGTCCCATCGTGAAGGAATTCAGGGACTGGCTATTCACCGAAGCAGAGTTATCAGCCAGTACCGTTGCTGCGGCAGACACAACAAGCCACCGAAAGAAGGCCGGGAAGAGCGTCAAACCAACTCACACGCCACTACTGTCCGATTAAACCTAGCCCTGTGACTTCTGGAGTTCTCGCCGTGAAATCTGATTCAAAACTATTCCCCACCAGTACCCATTGGGGAAATTACTGGATTGAAAAGAACGATAAAGGCGTTGTGGCCGTGCATCCTGACTCGCGTGATGCTGATCCGTCGCCCATTGGACAGTCTCTGCTCAATACCCGAGATGCCAACGTACGGGTCGCTCGACCGGCAATACGCAAAGGATATTTGCGTGATGGCCTGAACAGCGACGGCGCGGCGCGCGGGAGAGAGGGGTTCGTGGAGGTGCCTTGGGACGAAGCATTGGATATTGCCGCCAACGCAATCCGCCGCACAGTGCATCAGTTTGGCAATGAGGCAATTTACGGCGGCTCTTATGGTTGGTCCAGTGCCGGTCGATTCCATCATGCGCAAAGCCAGTTGCATCGATTCCTGAATTTCGCAGGTGGATATACCTTCTCGGTCCAGTCTTACTCCACCGGCACTGCCCAGGTGATCCTTCCGCACGTGCTCGGAACTCCTGCATTGCAATTGATGCGGGAGGCACCGACCCTTGAAGATATCGCCAAAAATGCCCGTCTGGTGGTCAGCTTTGGCGGCATCAGTATGAAAAACATGCAGATCAACCAGGGGGGAATTGGCAATCACTCGGCTCGAACTCAATTAACGGCGATGTGCAAGGCCGGGGTAGAAGTGATTTGCGTCAGTCCAGTCCGCGACGACGTTGCTGAGTTTGTTGGTGCGAAATGGTGGCCCGTTCGGCCGAATTCGGATGTCGCCTTGATGATGGGGTTGGCACACACATTGCATACCGAAGGTCTGCATGATGAGAAATTTCTTGAGTCGCACTGTACTGGATACAGGCAATTTTCTGACTACCTTGTCGGGGATAGTGACGGGCAACCCAAATCGGCGGAATGGGCATCACGACTATGCGACATCGATGCTGAACAGATTCGTGCACTGGCTAGGCGCATGGCGTCGCAACCGTGTCTATTGTCGATCAGCTGGTCGTTGCAACGCACCGAGCATGGCGATCAGCCGTATTGGATGGTGACGGTTTTGTCAGCGATGCTTGGCAATAGCGGCTTGCCAGGACAAGGTGTGGGCTTTGGATACGGCAGCTTGCACAACTATGGATTTGCAGGGCGCCGACTATTGCCGTTCAGGCCGGCTGCACTCGACCAGGGGCGCAATGCAGTAAAACAATACATTCCGGTTGCACGCATTGCAGACATGCTTCTGAATCCGGGCGGACAATATCCGTTCAATGGCGAAACCCGCGCTTATCCGGACATCAAATTGATTTACTGGGCGGGTGGTAACCCATTTCATCATCACCAGGATCTCAATCGCTTGAGGCAAGCATGGGCTCAGCCACAAACGGTGATTGTTAATGAACCGTACTGGACAGCGACCGCGCGCCATGCCGATATCGTATTCCCGACAACTACGGCTCTTGAGCGTGAAGATTTCGCTTCCGGCACGTCGGATTCCGCGATTTCAGCGATGCATCAGGTATTCGAACCCTATGCGCAATCGCGAGACGATTTCGCCGCTTTTTCTGGGTTAGCGTATCGTCTGGGTTTTGGTGAAGAATTTTGTGAGCAACTTACTCCCCGGCAATGGCTTGAAAAGATGTGGGCTGAAACCACAGGCAGGGCGCGCGAGCATGGGTTGGTGTTGCCTGAATTTGATGAGTTCTGGAACAGCGGTGGTTATCACGCGCCCCTCTCGGCTTTAGCGGAAGAGCGGTTTGCGCTGGAACGGTTTCGAGCCGATCCGGCGACCCACCCTCTGAAAACGCCATCAGGCAAGATCGAAATATATTCGGAAAAAATCGCCTCGTTTGCGCTTGCCGATTGCCCTGGGCATCCTGTCTGGAACAATAAGCAGGAATTCCTGGGTAGTGAGCGATCAAAGCAGTTTCCGCTTGCGCTCGTCTCCAATCAGCCGATTACCCGGTTGCACAGTCAACTTGATTTTGGCGCAACCAGTGTCGCCGCGAAGCGACAAGGCCGTGAAGTCGTCCGGATCAATCCGACGGATGCGCGGCGCCGCGCGGTTTCAGACAATGATATCGTGCGTATATTCAATGACCGAGGTGCGACATTGGCCAGTGCTTGTCTTGATGACGGCGTGCGCGCGGGTGTGATCGTATTGCCCACAGGCGCCTGGTTCGACCCGTCCGGGGATGACGATCTGGAAGTACACGGTAATCCGAATGTCTTGACCAGGGACGTTGGCACGTCGACCTTGTGTCAGGGAACAAGTGCCCACAGCTGTTTAGTTGATCTGGAACGTTTTGACCAACCCTTGCCGGTGATCAACGCCTTCTTGCCTCCGCCATTCGAGCAAAATATGCACAACGCCTAAAGGCGAGGTCTCGAACAGAACTGTCGTCTGCGCTTGGTTTCTGGGCTCCGCCAGCGACAGCCACCTCGCATACCTCCCTAACGCGTTCTATAGGGACTGTACCCCTAGCAAAGGTCCCGGGACAGACTGCTTCAGCTGAGTTGAATCAGTGATCCCGATCCAGAAGAGATGCACGTTTGGTCCAAAGCTGCCATACACATTACTGAACAATAATTATTTAGGCGTTCTCCACAGGCATGGATGGACTGTCAATTCTCTTGTTTGACTGAGCCGTCCAAACCACCTTGTTGGCCTTCGTAAAAGAGCTGCCTGTATGCAGATGGTGAAGTGTGCAGCTGGCGTGCAAAGTGCTGACGCAGGGACAGCGCGGTGCCAAAGCCCACCTCGGTCGCAAGGCGCTCAATTGACAAATCCGTGGTTTCCAGCAACTGCTGCGCCCTTGCAATACGCTCGGCAGCCAGCCATTTAACGAAATTGGTGCCCGTGGCTTCACGAAAACGTCGGGTGAAGGTTCGCCGGCTCATGCGCGCTATGTCGGCCAGCCCATCCAGTGACAGCGGCTCCGCCAAATGCTCGCGTGTCCACTCCAGCGTGCCCGGTAAACGGTTCTCGCTGGGCAGAGCCGGCACCGGCTGCTTGATGTATTGCGCCTGTCCGCCTTGGCGGTGCGGGGGTGTTACCAGCAGCCTTGCCACACGGTTGGCAACGTCGGCGCCATGACGCTGACGCACAAGGTTCAGGCAGCAGTCAATCGCCGCTACCGTCCCGGCAGACGTAATGACGTTGCCGTCGTCCACATACAGCACGTCAGGGAGAAAGTTAGCCAGCGGAAAGCGCTCTGCGAAGAGTTCACGACAGGCCCAATGGGTCGTCGCGCGGCGCCTGTCCAATAAGCCTGCATCACCTAGCACGAAGGCGCCCAAGCACAGGCCGACGACCTGGGCGCCGCGAGCGTGGGCCTTGCGCAGGGCATCCGTAAGCGCAGCGGGCGCAACGTTTTCGGGATGGTTCCACGCAGGAACGATGACAAGGTCAGCATCGTCCATGTCGTCGAGGCCGTTGGGCACTTCAATCTCCATGCCTCGGTCGCAGCGCACACGGCCGGGCGTTGCCGCGCAGTAACGCACGTCGTACGGAGGCAGTCCGCTGGGTGGCGGCGCCACGCCGAACACGATGCCTGGCACCGAGAGGTGGAAAAGGCTCACGCCTTCGAAAGCAAGGACTTCGACACGGACGGGCTGCATGGAGCCTCCAGAGACGATGGCTGTAAATTGGCCCGATTTTATCTAATGTTGTCATTTGGGCCAATGGTGCGAAACCGGGTCTATCCGCAAAATTGACCCCAACGCACAAACGGAATCTCCATTGCGCGCAATCAGCAAACTATTGAAAAGGAAAGGTTTTTATGAAAGTCTTCAACCCCTTGCGCAGGGCCGTCGCTCTGAGTGGCATCGCCATGCTCGTCGCCTGCGGCACAGCCTATTCCGGCACAAGCACATCGACAGCTACCACTTCTGTGGTGAGCTCTGTTGAGGTCCAGCAAATTCGAAACGCTACCGTCAAGATCGACTTCTCTGGCACCACGTTTCTGGTCGATCCCATGCTCTCACCCAAGGGTGGGTTCCCAGGCTTTGAAGGCACCTACCGTAGTGAGTTGCGCAACCCATTGGTAGAGCTGCCTTTCTCGGCCGATGAGGTCTTGAAAAGCGTCGAAGCCGTCGTGGTGACCCACACCCACACGGATCACTGGGATGAAGCTGCGCAAAAGCAGATTCCCAAGAACATGCCCGTGTTTGTGCAAAACGAAGTAGATGCCAAAACAATTCGCGGTCAAGGCTTCAAGGATGTGCGTGTCCTCAATGGCACTGTCACTTTCAACGGCGTGAAGTTGAGCAAGACCGGCGGCCAGCACGGCAGTGACTTGTGGTTTGCAGACCCTGCACGTGCTGAGGCAATGGGCCCAGTCATGGGGGTCGTGTTTTCTGCGCCTGAAACCAAAACTGTCTATGTCGCTGGTGACACCGTCTGGCGCCCGGAAGTGGATCAGGCATTGGCGCAGTACAAGCCAGACGTGGTGATCCTGAACACGGGCAGCGCTCTCGTGACCGGTTTTGAGGAGCATCCCATCATCATGGGCAAGCAAGACACACTGCAGGCCACCAAATCGGCGCCCAAGGCTGCCATCGTGGCCGTGCACATGGATGCCGTGAACCACATGTCGCTCGACCGCAAAGAATTGCGTGAATTTGTGCAAGAGAAAAAAATTCAGGATCGGGTGATGATTCCTGAAGATGGTGAGGCCATGAAGTTCTAAAGAAATAAAGCTGCCTAAAAGTTTAGGCGGCCTTTCCGATCCCTCAAAACCTGCAAAAGAAAACTCAATGAAAAACGCACTTATCGTTATCGATATTCAGAATGATTACTTTCCTGGTGGCGCATTCACACTGGAAAATGCCGGCGAGGCTTGCAAAGGTGCAGTGGAGGCCATTGAAAAAGCGAAGCGCGATGGGTGGCTGGTGGTAGGGGTGCAGCACGTCAATTCTTCAGATGCTCTCGCTTTCAAGCCCGACACCGAAGGCGTGAAAACCCACAGCGCCATTGCTGCCGCGTTAGGTGATGCGCCCATCGTTATAAAAAGCGAAGCCGACAGTTTCTTCAAAACAAATTTGGAGCAAATCGTGCACGATGCAGGCATCACCGACATCTATCTCACCGGCATGATGACTCAGCACTGCGTCACCCATACTGCCCTGTCTCCGCAAGCGAGCGGCATGAACGTCCACATCATTGCCAAAGGCTGTGCCGCACCCGCCAAAGCCTTGAGTGACTTGGCCCTGCAAGGTCTGAGCGCTCGATGCGACGTGGTGTAGAACCTTATACAAAGCGGGAAGTCTCTTCGTATTCATTCCAGCCGACCGCTTTGAGCGACGGCTGAATTTGGTCGTTAGACGTTCCAATTATCATCACCTTACGAGTCACCATAAAGATGAGCGTAGAGCAACAAATCGAGGCAGCAGCGAAGATGCTGCTGGCGGTCTTTGCCCACGAAATCGCAGCGCTTGCGCCACTTCTAAAACTGGAGTGAGGCGGCTTTTGCTCAGCTGCCATACGGCTCAGAACGAGAAAAGACCGAGGACGTTCTTGTCCGCTTTCATCTCCATATTGCCTCCCAGAGATTCCAGGGTGATCTGCTGCCCCATCGTTTGATTCGTACGCTGGTAAAAATCCAGTGAGTGGGCTGCTTCTCGCACCTCCCCACGGTGGCCGAACAGTTTTTCAGGACCGAGCCAATGCTGCCCTTTGGCAATTGTGACCCGGTACCGACCAAGCGGCATCAACGTCACCGATGTCTCGCCAGCACGTACCGGTATCAGTGCAACCGGGCTGCCACTGCCCCAGTCGTCGAGCCGCACAGCGAAGTTTTTCCCGCTCTTCTGAGGCGCATACATGGTGAGCGTTGCAATCGCAGGCTGTCTGCTCGCGCTATACCAGAGGACCTCGCCTGTGGGCGGAAACGGCGTTGCCTCATGCCGATCGAGCATCCGGGTCGACACAGAAAAGATTGCCAACAGTGCCGCAACCCAAAACGCTGCGACCCGTGCAGTAGCCAAACGACCATGCACATGCTGAGTGATCGCCCTGCGCCGTCCCCGGAATGCGCGCGGCTCATACATGTAGTCGCGATCGGAAAGGCCCATGCCTGGCAGTCTATTGAAGGGCGGCCAGACGGCACGCCACGGATTTCACGCCCGCAGCAACTGCACAAGCACTCATCAACTCTGTGCTATTGATAACATATTTTATCGAGAATGAGCGTCAACCCGGCGCCAGCACCCCCTTGACACCCTCCAGGCCCACCTGCTACAAACCAGCCAGTCAACCAGCTAGCTGTACAGGAGAAGTCTCACCATGCGAGAAGTCGGCGCCTTCGAAGCCAAGAACAAACTCAGCACCCTGCTGGACTGGGTCTCGGACGGCGAAGAAGTCGTCATCACCCGCCGCGGCAAAGCTGTTGCTCGGCTCGTGCCTGCCGTGCCCGGCTTTGACCGCGACAAAGCCAAGGCGGCTGCCGACCGCATCCGCACGCGTGCCGTCGGTGTCTCCCTCGGCGGCCTCCAGATCAAAGACCTGATCAACGAAGGCCGTCCGTGACGGTGGTCATCGACAGCTCGCTCACGCTCACCTGGTTCTTCGAAGACGAGCGCACGGATGCCACGCTGGCATTGCTCGACCGCGTTCAGCAGTCCGGTGCGGTCGTGCCGTCACTCTGGCGGCTCGAAGTCGCCAATGCGTTGCAGATGGGCATTCGCCGCGGACGCATCGATGTCGCGTATCGCGATGCATCGCTGCTGGACTTGTCGGCGCTGGACATCACCGTCGATGCAGACGGGGCCGACTTCGCCTGGTCAACGACCTTGCGGCTGGCCGATCGCTTTAAGCTGACCTTGTATGACGCGGTCTACCTGGAGCTGGCGCAGCGGTTGGGGCTGCCACTGGCGACACTGGACCGGGCGCTGCGCGTTGCAGCAGCCGGTGTGGATGTGGTTCTGCTGGGCCAAGCGTCCGACTGAGCGTTGGGCACAACGGAGCGGCCAAAGCAACTTGACGAAGGCCACACCCATGACCCTCTTGACCACCATCTCCAGTCGCGCCTTCCACCAAGATATCGGCCGTGCCAAACGCGCTGCGGAAGCCGGTCCGGTCGTCATCACCGACCGCGGTCGCCCGGCCTTTGTGCTGCTGCGCTACGAGGCCTACCGGCAACTCGCTGGCAAGCGCCCCGGCATCCGGCAGCTGCTGGACCAGCCGGGCGTGGAAGCCATCAACTTTCATCCGCCTCGGCTGGGCGCTGCGCTCATCAATCCGTGGGAGGTGCCCGATGCAGGATGAGGAAAAGCCGCTGAGTCGCGCTATTGCGTCCACCCAGGATGCCGCACGCCACTGACAATAAGGAGATGTCATGTCCGATGGACTTGTCGCACTGGCCTCGGGTCGGCTGCTGACTGCTGCCGCCTTCCAGCAGCTGGCCGATGTGCCTCCCGAGCTTGAGTGGTTTGCCAACCTGGGCAGCAAAGCCACCCGTCGCGCTTACGAGAACGCCCTGGCCGATTTCATGCGCTTCACCGGCATCGTGCGACCGGAGGAGTTCCGCACCGTGACCCGCGCCCATGTGATTGCCTGGCGCGATGAACTGGCAGGTCGTGCTTTAAGTGGCATGACGGTTCGGCACCGCCTGGCGGCCCTGTCATCGCTGTTTGAGTACCTGTGCGAGCGCAATGCCGTGACGCACAACCCGGTGAAGGGCGTAAAGCGTCCGGCTGTGGAAAGCTACGAAGGCAAGACGCCGGCCCTTGGCGATCACCAGGCGCGGGCTCTCCTCGACGCGCCGGAAGGCGACAGGGTGAAGGCCAAGCGCGACCGGGCGATGCTGGCCACCCTGCTCTATCACGCGCTGCGGCGAGAAGAGCTGTGCAAGCTGAAGGTCAAGGACTTCAAGCAGGAGCGGCGCGGTGTGGCGCACATGAAGATCTCGGGCAAGGGCGGCAAGACGCGCTACGTGCCGCTGCACCCGGCCGCGGGTGGGCTGATCGTGGACTACCTTGAAGCGGCCGGGCATGGTGCGGAGGATTCCGGTGCCCTCTTCCGGTCACTGCACCGGGGCCGCATCGAAGGCTGGCCAAAGCCGATGACGCCGGATGCGGTCTACAAGATCGTGCGGGGCTACTCAGGCGCTCTTGGCTTCGAGGTGGGCGCGCACAGCCTGCGGGCGACAGCGGCGACGAATGCGCTGGATCACCAAGCCGACATCGCCAAGGTGCAGGAGTGGCTGGGGCACGCGAACATTGCGACGACCCGGATCTACGACCACAGGAAAACCCGGCCGGAGGACAGCCCGACGTTCAAGGTGGCGTATTGAGAGACAGGTATCGGCCAGAAGCCGTCGTTCGACATCGCGAGCTGAATGCCAGCAATAGACTGGCTACAGCCGCTCAGGTTCGGCTCTCGAATGACCGCAGCTGCCGATACTTGACTTTGACATTTGCGTAGGCGACCGCCCGCTGCGCCCTTGGAAGCTGTCCTTCGATGGCGGTCGGGTGGATGGGCGTTCAACGGCCGGTGGTTGGGCCCGTCCAACGACTGCTTCCGCCGGCAGTGAACTGCAACTCCGACCCAAACCCGACGTTCACTTCAGCGCAGGTGAGACTTGAAGAAATCCACCATCTCTTGCGAATACTCGCCGGCTTGGGCGCCTTCACTGCCAATCGTCACACCCTTGTGCAGAAAGCCGCCCTTGATCGAGTAATCCAGCAGCCCCTGGCTCGTCACCGTGGGGTCGACCTTGCCCGTGCGCAGGTTGTAGTAGGTGCCTGCGTCATCCATGTACACCGTGGGGAAGATCGTCGACGTAATGGCGCCAGCGATGGTGGTCGGCGGCACTCCAGCGCGATCAAACGCGTGCCGCGCCCCCGGAAACAGCATCATCAACACGTCCTGGCCTGCCACCTGCATCGCGTGCGTCGCGTCCTGGCACTGCAGGAACGATACCCAGTCGTCCTTGTCGCCCGACAGCACAAGCAAGGCCGTGCCTTTGCCGAGTCGCGCCGAGTGGAACTGAGTGCCGCACCAGGGATATCCCGCGACGACAGCGCGCAAGCCATTGTCAGCACCAAGCACGGAGTCCGACAGTGGCGCGGCTACAGCCATCATCACGGCGGTGCCGCCGCGGCTGCCGCCGGTCGCGCCGATCCGCGTGCCGTCGATGTCGCTGCGGGCGCGCAGCCAATTGACCGACGCCAGCACATCGTAGACGCTCGTCGCCCAACTGATTTGTCCGTATTGATCGACCATCGTGTTGTCGATGCTGCGCGCAAAGAACGGATCGATCAGGAGTACTGCGATACCAGCGGAGGTCAGCGCCGATGCGTGCGCCATATGGTGCGGCCCAAGATTGCCGCTTCCGGGGTTTTCGATGACGGCCGCGACGGGGCCAGAAGCGCTGGCAGGCAGGAAGAGTTGCCCGGTGATGTCGACCGCTTTGCCTAACTCGCCCTTGAGCAGCGGTGCGTAGTCGACCGGGTTGTTCGTCGGGATCGCCACAGGCAGCCCCTTGATGCCGTTCGACAGCATGAAGGGTTCCTTGGCGAACTGAGCGGAGTCGATTTTGGGCAGTGCTGGTGCTGGTGCTGGTGCTGGTGCTGGTGCTGGTGCTGGTGCAGGTGCAGGTGCAGCCTTTGGCGCCGCTACGGCCTGAGCCGCAGCAAACGGTGCGCAGCACATACCGACGATTCCCAAGCCAAGACTCAAGATGGAACGCGTTATTGATGTCATGAAAGTTCCTTCTAAATTAAACAGAGTGCGGACCGCTCTCAGCTTGGCGCACCATTAAGTGCCAACGCTCGAGCCAGAAATGCCGCCATCGCCTCCTCGACGGTCGTGACGCCATCACGGTCGTGCAGTGCAACGGCTTCGGCGCCGTAGAAATGACCCGCATCCGGTACCACCACCTGCTCGCAGTACAGGCCTGATGTCCTTAGGTGGTCGACCAGCCCCGGAGTGGCCTCGACGATGTACTCCAAGTCGTTTTGCGCACTCATCACGAGCACTGCCGGGCGGTCGTGTTGTTGCGTGACGTGACGCTGCAGATCCTCGTGATGCATATAGCCGGACAGCGACACGACTGCGGCAACCGGCACTTTTTCGCCAAATGCAACGTTCAATGCAGTGCGGGCGCCAGCTGAGAACCCGCCCACGGCGACCCGATCCGGATCGATCCCCCACGTCGATGCACGATCAAGCAGGTAGCACGTCGCTGCCGCCATGTCGTCGCTTGCCGCCTCAATCCCGCACCACAGCATGTGCGACGTAGCGGGCGGAAGCTGCATCAGCCGGCGCACTACATCAACCCTTGAGGTCGGGATGTTTTCGGGCGACTGGACGACTGGCGTGCGGCCGGGGTCCGGGTCTTCAGTGACCAGTCGATAGTCGACGGCGCAGGCCAGGTAGCCCCGTCGGGCAAAGCGCCGACAGTAATCTGCGACCGACGTATTGACGCCCTCGGCTTCGAACGAGTCGTTCTCCTTGGAGCCGCGGTGGAACGCGCCGCCAAAAGCCAGAACCAGCACTGGCAACAGTGCATCAGCGTCTCGCAACCGCGGACGGTAAAGGTCGAGCTTCAGTTCCCTGTTGACGGCACCTTGCGGGTCGCTGCATCGGACGAGACCGCTGCCGTAGACCAAGTCGCGAATGACCTCCACGTCGTGGTCAGCGGAACCTACTTCGATAGATTGATCGCCGGCGTACATGCCACGTTCCATCAATCGACCGACGCGCCGGACTCGCGCGCGGCCTGCCCCCAGACTTGCACGTTCTTCTTGAACGCTTCGCTCCATTGCGCTGCCGTAAGCGCTGGCTCGATCGGTATCGACCCACCATCCAGAATCAGCTTGCGCATGTCGGTCCTGGCCATCACCTTGTTCAGGGCCGCGTTGAGCTTGCCGACGACCACTGGCTCCATCCCCGCTGGGCCGAACACGGCATACCAGCCCACCGTGTCGAACGGCACGCCCGCCTCGCTGAGCGTGGGCACGTCCGGCAGCGCGGGGGTGCGCTTCGGCCCCGTGATCGCCAGCGGCTTCAGGCGTCCTGCCTTGATCAGCGGCGTCATCGATACAACGTCCATGATCGCCAGCTGGATGCGGCCGGAGAGAAGATCGGGAAGCGCGGCTTGTCCGCCTTTGTAGGGCACGTGCGTCATTTGCATGCCGGTCAGCTTTTTCATTTGCTCGCCAACCAGATGCGGCGGCGCCCCGGTGCCGAATGTTCCGTAGCTGATCGCATCGCCGTCCTTTCGGCCGGCGGCGATCAGGTCCGCGATGCTGTTGATCGGCGAATCCGCCCTAGTCACCACCAAGAGCGGCACGATCGCCAGCTCCGCGATCGACGTGAAGTCGCTGACTGGATCGAAACCCAGCGACTTGAACACAGCCGGTGCGATCGCAAACGGCGCAGCTGTGAGCATCAACGTGTAGCCATCCGGCGCCGATCGCGCGACGCTGTCGGCGCCGATGTTGCCGCTGGCGCCTGCCTTGTTGTCGACCACCACCACTTGCCCCAATTCTTCGCGTAGATGCTCTGCCAACTTGCGCGCGACGATGTCCGTGCCTCCGCCAGCGGGAAATGGCACCACGAGCTTGATCAGCCGGTCTGGATAGCTTTGACCGTGGGCGATGCCGAAAGCCAAAGAAAGAGCGGCCGCGAAAAGGCTTCGCTTACTGAGCTTCATAGTTGCGTCTCCGGGCATTGCTGAAGAATGGAAGAACCCGATCTTGGATCCGGATTGCATAATGATCCAGCACCAATAACTTCTCAATCCATAGCAATCACTTATGCCAAGCGATGCTGATCAGCTGGCATTGCATCTGCGGCGACTGCGATTGCGGCACTTCGAAATCCTGCTGGCGATCGACCGACACGGCAGCCTGACCGCCACGGCCGAAGCACTCGGCATCAGCCAGCCGGCGGTGTCGCAATCGCTTGCCGAAATCGAGGAGGCGTTGGGAGTGCAACTGTTTCTGCGCGGCCGGCAGATCAAGCCAAGTCCCAGCCATTCCGCGGTGCTGCGTCATGCGCGGCGCATGGTGGCTGATTCGTTCCAACTGCAGGCCGAGCTTCGCGCGGTCACAGCCGGCGCGCTCGGAAGCGTGCGCATCGGAACCATGTTGGTAGCAAGCGCTGGCGTATTGCCACGGGCGCTGCTAAAGATTGGTGCGCAGCCGCAAGCGGTGCAGATCGACGTGGTCGAAGATACCGCGGCGGGCTTGTGGGCGCGCATGGATCGGCATGAGCTGGACCTCATCGTCGGCCGTCTCGACGAGCGTGCGTTTGCCCCTCAGGTGCGCTGCGAGGCGTTGTTCAACGATTTGCATTGCGTGGTGGCTGGACGTGAGCACCCATTGTCACGAGCATCCAAGATCGCGTGGCAAAAGGCTGCCAGCTATCCCTGGATTCTTCCGCCGGCAAATACAGCGCTGCGCCGGGCCATCGACTCGACGTTTCTGGAGCACGGGCTGGCGCCGCCATCGCCGCGGGTTGAATCGACATCCAGCACGCTGATTCAAGAACTCATGCGTCATACGGACTGCCTTGCGGTTGTCTCGGGCACGGCTGCACGTCATTTTGAAAGCCTGGGACTGCTCGCGGTCCTGCCACTTGGACTCAAGTACGACATCGGGCCAGTTGGAATGATCTGGGACACGCCAGATCCAGGTCCGGCGCTCGCGCGGGTTATGCAGGCGTTGCGGGAAGCAGTGGCGCCCGATGAAACTGGACTGCGAACCCCGGCGTAGCTTTGACTGGGCAACAGCGCAATTTGAATCGAAAGGCGCAAACGGCGCTTGCTGCGGCCGCAGTGGCGGGATCCTATGAGCCTGGATCGGGAAGCTCCAGTGCAGTCGTTGGGAGTGGGCTGCAACTGGCCTGGACGGAAGTTCGAGGCCGAGCCCGGCAGCAGTCTTTCGGCCGCGATCGTTGGGTTGGTCAACGGCTGCTGTCGGCGACCCGCGCGATCGACGCCTTGCTCGGCGCCGGGATCTATCCCCTGATCGGCGGCGAACAGGAGCGCTCGATGGGCGACGCTTTGACCGCGGCGCGGCCGGGCTCTGCGTCCACCAAGGTGTCGTAGACGCCGCGAGCCCGCGGGTGCGGGTTCCGCCCCTCTGAGACCAGCGGCGCGAGCCGCCGTCGCATTCGGCCGAGTTCGATCGTTGGCGCGATTGAATAAACCACTGCTCTTCCGAGCAAACTGAACGACGCGATTTTTGGGTCATCCCTTGCTGGTGCATAGCCGCTGCGCAAAGAGGTGAGTTGGGTTTGTCTTTTGTGCCCCGTGCGACACTCGTTTGGCTCCGTACCGAGAGAGTCCAGCGCATGAAACCGTCCTGTCTGTTTGCTTCACTCGTCTTGTTCATCCCGTTGCAGTTGTTGGCGGGGCCGTGCCGGGGGCCCGCCGGCCGCCCGCCCCGCACCCCCCCGGGCCAGAAACCCGCCGCCGAAGTGGGGGTGCACGCCC
>JBBSTP010000002.1:0-36657 GCA_038235795.1 Lysobacterales bacterium
AGCGAACCGGGCCGTGGTACGCGTTTCATCGTCGACTTGCCGCTGGTCCATGCATCCGTGGTGCCCATTGCGCCGCAGCCACATTTGCCCGTTCCCGAAGGCAAGCCGTTGCAATCGCTGCGGCTGTTGCTGGTCGAAGACGATGCCACTGTCGCCGAGGTCATCCAGCAACTGCTGCAGGCACAAGGCCATCATGTCAGCCATGCCGGACACGGGCTCGCCGCGCTCGGTGAAGTCGCCAGCCAGGAGTTCGATGCGGCCCTGCTGGATCTCGACCTGCCCGGGATGGACGGACTTGCACTGGCGCGCATGCTGCGCACGCAAGGCTTCTCCGCACCGTTATTGGCGGTGACCGCGCGTTCGGATGCGGCGGCGGAAACCCAGGCACGCGAGGCGGGCTTCGATGGCTTCCTGCGCAAGCCTGTCACTGGTGCAGTGCTGGCCCAGGCACTGGCCCGCCTGTTGCACGGGTAACGCCTTCAGAGCGTCGGCTTGGCGAGGCGTTGCATGCAGAATGCGAGCAGGCGCTTGATGCCGGCATGGTCATCGCCTCGCATGGACGGCTGGCCGAGCACGCTCGCAAGGTCGTGCTGCACGGCCTGTGCTGCGGTGGCACTGCGTTGCCGGGTAAATTCGCGTGGGGCATGGACACGGGTGGCCCCCAGGTTAATCCGGTCACCGCGCTGGCTGCCCTCGAGTCTGAAGCAGGCCGCGACCAGACTCGCGCGGTATTCGTCGTCATCGCGATCGTGCGCGCTGCGTGGACGCAATACATGCGCGGCTTCATGCAGGCCGGTTGCAAGGACCTGGTCGAGTACGGCGCTGCGGCTGCGTGGTTGCGCCGGCACCGGCAGCAACAGGTCGATGACGATGCCGGCGGCAGCGGGATGCAGGCGTTGTTCGTGGCGGGCGCCGTGATCCGGCATCAGGGTCAGGCGCAGTTCGATATCGGGGTGGTCCTGCGTGGCGATCAAGCCAAGCCAGTCCAGCGCATGCTCCAGTTGCGGGTCGAACAAGGCAGCGCCCGCGGCCCACGCAGGTGCAATGCCCGCCTGAGCTGCGATCGAAACACGCCTGCCTGCACGCACGCGGCTGCGGATCGGCAGGCTCTGGATCGCGCCATTTGCCTTGGGTGTGCCGCCGTTGATATCGCTGATGCTCATGATGCTGGGTGTGGCGCCATCGAATCGGCGCCGTATGCCCCAGCTGTCGCCATCCAACGCGGCGCTGCCTGCGCAGGACGCGCACAGCAGGGCGATGCAACAAGTTGTCAGCAGGACGCGCACGCCCTCATTCAACCAATCTGACGCTGAATGCTCCCGGCATGCACGGCATCGACCAGGGCGGCCACGTGTTCTGGACGCATGTCAGGGGACAGTCCGTGGCCAAGATTGAATACATGGCCCTCGCGAGAGCCGCCGTTGCCAGCGGCATAGCTATCCAGCGCAACCTGCACCTGCACTGCGATGGCCTCCGGCGATGCGTACAGGATCGCCGGATCCAGGTTGCCCTGGATCGCGACGCTGCCTGCCGTGCGGCGTGCGGCGTCTTCCAGGGTCACGGTCCAGTCCACGCCAAGGCCCTGCGTGCCGCTGGCGGCGAGGTCTTCGAGGTAGGGCGCGTTGCCCTTGCCGAACAGGATCAGCGGCGCAAGGCCACGCTCGAGTTCGCGCGCGATGCGGGTGAGGTAGGGCAATGAGAATTCGCGGTACATCGTCGGCGACAACGTGCCGCCCCAGGTGTCGAAGACCTGCAGGACCTGCGCGCCGGCGGCATGCTGCGCGCCCAGGTATGCGATGACCGCATCGGTGACCACGCCCAGCAACTGGTGCATCGCCTTGGGTTCGTTAAGCGCCAGCGCCTTGACCTTGCCCCAGTCCTTGCTGCCGCCACCTTCGATCATGTAGCAGGCCAGCGTCCACGGACTGCCTGAAAATCCGATCAGCGGGATCAGGGGATCCAGTTCGCGGCGGATCGTGCGTACCGCATCCATCACGTAGCGAAGTTCGCGGTTCATGTCCGGCACAGCGAGCTGCGCAATATCGGCCACGCTGCGGATCGGGCGCTCGAATTTCGGGCCTTCCCCATCGACGAAGTACAGGCCCAGGCCCATCGCGTCAGGCACGGTCAGTATGTCGGAAAAAAGGATGGCGGCGTCGAGCGGGAATCGCCGCAACGGCTGCAACGTCACCTCGCAGGCTAGATCGGGGTTCTTGGCCAACGCCAGAAAACTGCCGGCCTGGGCGCGCGTCGCCCGGTATTCCGGCAGGTAGCGGCCCGCCTGGCGCATCAGCCACACCGGGGTGCGGTCGACGGGCTCGCGGCGCAGCGCGCGCAGGAGGCGACTGTCGAAGGCCGGGCTGTTGGAAGCGGGGTTGTCGTTCGGGATCGTCGTCACTTCAGTGAAATCCTTCAAATGTGGATGGCTGCCGTCCATGGCGGAGAGGCGGACTTCGGGATGTACCGCCCGACCTTCCTTGGCCGGGCGTTTAGCGGCGCGGACGGCCGATAAGGCAGTCCACTAACGCGCCGCCTCACCTTGTACAAACATCAGTTGAAAGCCGCGCTCGAGCTGCGCGTCGCGGGCCGATTCCAGCGCAACCACGGCACTGGCCTGATCGGGGAACTGCTCACGACGCAGGCTGCTGCGGCCGCCAATCTGTCCGGTTTCGCGCAACAGCGTCCAGCCGCCCAGCAGGTCAGGCTGGAGCTGGAGTTGGACGAAGCGTGGGGCTTCGTTGCCATCGGGGCGTTGTTGCAGCAGCAGGCGCATGGGCGCGCATTGTACGGGCTGCGGCTGGTGCGGGCTCAGCCTCGAAGTGTCGCCAGCACCGCGGCTTGGTCCACCCCGGCCACGATCCGCGCCGCGCCGGCGCGATCCCACAGGACGAAACGCAGGCTGGATCCTTGTGCCTTCTTGTCCAGGCGCATGCGGGCGAGCAGCGCCAGCGGGTCCAGTCCTGTCGGCAGTTCCACCGGCAGGCCGAACGCTTCCAGCAGCGCGTGCAAGCGCCCACTGTCGGCGGAACCGGTCAAGCCCAATGTGGTCGAGAGCCTGGCCGCCAGCACCATGCCGATCGCCACGGCTTCGCCGTGGTTCACGCCGCCGCCGTAGCCATGAAAAGCCGCCTGCTCGGTTTCGATTGCGTGGGCGAAGGTATGGCCGAAGTTGAGCAGGGCGCGTTCGCCTTGTTCAAATGGATCGCGTTCCACGATCGCCGCCTTGTGCGCACAGCTGCGGGCGATGGCCTCGGCCAGCAGCGCGTCATCACCGGCCAGCAGGCCGACAGCGTGCGTTTCCAACCAGTCGAGGAAGTCTGCATCGACGATGGCGCCGTATTTGATGACCTCGGCGAAGCCCGCGCGCAACTCGCGCAGGGGCAACGTGCGCAGCGTGCTGGTGTCGGCGAAGACCGCGCGCGGCGGGTGGAACGCCCCGACCAGGTTCTTGCCTTGCGCGATGTCCACTCCGGTCTTGCCGCCGACCGAGGAATCCACCATCGCCAGCAGGGTGGTCGGCAGTTGCACGCAATCGACGCCGCGCATCCAGCAAGCGGCGGCAAAGCCCGCCAGGTCGCCGACCACGCCGCCACCGAGTGCATACACGCAGGCATCACGGGTGGCGCCGTGCTCGGCCAATGCCTCGATGACGGTGCTGAAATTCGTCAGTGTCTTCGAAGCCTCTCCGGCAGGAAAGACCTGGGTCGCGATGCGGGCATCGGGCCGGGCATGGGCCAATGCCTGCCGCACGCGTTCTGCATACAACGGCGCCACATTGTTGTCGCTGACGACCAGTGCATGCCGGCCGCGCAGCATCGCCGCCAATGCCGCGCCATCGTGCAGCAGCCCTGGACCGATGTGGATGCGGTACGGCGCCGCGCCGCCAACGTCCATCATGCGTGTGTTCATGAGTCGCGTTCCGGCGCCTTGGCCAACAGCCCCGCCAGAGCATCCGCCGCGCTTTCAGGCGAATGCCGCGTCGTATCGAATATTTGGTCTGCAACTTCGCGATACAGCGGTTCGCGCAGGACCTGCAGTTCGGCCAGTCGGCGTGCGGAATTGTCGGTGGCCAGCAGCGGACGGGTGCAATCGCGCTGCAGGCGCTGCAGCTGCTCGCTCGGGTCTACCTGCAGGTACACCACGGTGCTGGCATGACGCATCGCGCGGCGGTTAACTTCGTCGAGTACGGCGCCGCCACCACTGGCAATCACACTGGCTTCTGCCATTGCCAGCAAACCCGTCAAGGCGCGGCATTCACGCGACCGGAATCCGGTTTCGCCTTCGGTCGCGAATATCTGGTTGATGGACATGCTGGCGTCGTCTTCGATGCATGCGTCGAGGTCGACGAAACCGCGCTGCGAGCGCGCCGCCAACAGGGGGCCGATGCTGCTCTTGCCGGCGCCCATCGGGCCGACCAGGACGATATGCGAGGGGATGTGCGGGGCGTTGCGCATTGCAACATGCTAGCAGTCGCATCCGCCTGACCATACGGCGCGTATGCACTCCCCGCGTGGGCGGGCGACAATGCGCCATGGCCGACTTGTTGAACGATGCGCTTTCCACCTTCGATGCCCTGTTCGACGAGGCCCTGTCGGCCGGCGAGCCGGACCGAACCGCGATGACGGTCGCTACGGCGACCGGCGATGGCCGGCCATCCGCGCGCACCGTCCTGTTGAAGGCACATGACGCGCGGGGCTTCGTGTTCTATACGCACATGGACGGCCGCAAGGGCCGCGAGCTGCTGGCCAATCCGCAGGCGGCGCTGCTGTTCCACTGGCCGAGGGTGCGCGATGGCGTGCAGGTGCGGATCGAAGGCGATGTCGTGCTCGTCGATGATCCGCAAGCCGATGCCTATTTCGCCAGCCGGCCGCGCGGCAGCCAGGTCGGTGCGTGGGCGTCGCTGCAATCCGAGACGCTGCCGGATCGCCAGGCGTTCGAACGGCGCATCGCCGAATTCGAACATGAATTTGAAGGCTGCGATGTGCCTCGCCCGCCGCGCTGGACCGGGTTTCGGGTGGTGCCAGCCAGCATCGAGTTCTGGTATGGCGCCAACTATCGCCTGCACCAGCGCTGCCTGTACGAGCGCGATGCTGGCGGCATCTGGTCGACGCGGATGCTGTACCCGTGAGCCGGCGCAGGTACGGTCCGCAACGTATCGTCTGCCTGACCGAGGAACCGACCGAAGTCCTGTACGCGCTGGGCGAGCAGGACCGTATCGTCGGCATCAGCGGCTTCACCGTACGGCCGCCGCGCGCGCGCAAGGACAAGCCGAAAGTCAGCGCGTTCACCAGCGCGAAGATCGGCGAGATCCTGAAGCTTGAGCCGGATTTCGTGGTCGGGTTTTCCGACATCCAGGCCGATATCGCCGCCGAACTGATCCGCCAAGGCATCGAAGTCTGGATCAGCAACCACCGCAGCGTCGAAGGCATCCTCGACTACATCAGGCGACTGGGCGCGCTGGTCGGTGCTGGCGACAAGGCAACGGCTTATGCCGACGAACTGCGCTTGGGGCTGGAACGGATAGAACGCGGTGCGGCATCGATGGCGCGGCGTCCCAGGGTGTATTTCGAGGAATGGGACGATCCGATGATTTCCGGCATTCGCTGGGTCAGCGAGTTGATCGGCATTGCCGGTGGCGACGACGTCTTCCCGGAATGTGCCGCCTCGTCGCTGGCCAAGGGTCGCATCCTGGCCGATCCGGGCGAGGTGATCCGACGCGCGCCCGACATCATCCTGGGCTCCTGGTGCGGCAAGAAATTCCGACCGGAGAAGGTCGCGGCGCGTCCCGGCTGGGAAGACATTCCGGCGGTACGCGATCGCCAGCTGCACGAGATCAAGTCGCCGCTGATCCTGCAGCCCGGCCCGGCTGCGCTGACCGATGGCATCGGCCAGATCGCGAAGATCATCCAGGCTTGGGGCACGCAACCGCTGACGGGTGAGGCCAGCTGCGCGAATCGCGCAATCGGCGTGCTCAGGGACGCTTGCTGAAGTCGCCAGTCAGGCTCAACGTCTCGCTTGCGCCGCCTGGCGTGGCCACGGTCACCTGGAAGCTGACGGTCTCCGGCAACTGCACCTCGACCGTGCCCACATAGTCGACCAGGCCGTTGGACACCACCTGCTGCAACAGTAGCGGCTGCGGCGCGGCACCGAGCTGCGCCGAAGTGGCCTGAATCTGTGCGGGTGACGAAACGATTTCGCCGTTGCCGCCACGTCGGCGCGGTGACACTCGCAGCATGACAAGGTCGTCGCGCGGCACGATTCCATGCTCACGGGCCACTTCGGCGGGGATGGTCGAGGTCTGGATTGCGGTCATGTAAATGGTCACGTCGCCGACGCTGGCTTCCAACTGCTGGGTCGAGCCTGTCGCGCTGCTGCCGGCCGTGGCGGTGTTTTGCCTGCTGCCGTCGCAGGCGACCAGCAGGGATGTCAGCACGCCCGCGGCCAGTGCGCACGCCAGGGCGCGGGAATGGGGTGGAGCGGGGAGCAAAATCATGAGACCTCCTCAGTCATTGGCGGCCGACAACTGCCGGCCACGTTCGCTTGCCGCACGGATGGCGCCCGCTACCAAGTTGCGCAGGCCGCCGCCCTCGAAGTGCTCGATCGCGGCCTGGGTGGTGCCGCCAGGCGATGTTACCCGCCTGCGCAGCTCCGCCGGCGCAGGCGCATCGCTTTCGGTGAGCATGCGCGCGGCGCCCAGAATGGTTTCCAGCGCCAGCGTACGCGCGGCATCGGCGGGCAAGCCTTCGGCGATGCCCGCATCCACCATGGATTCGGCCATCAGGAAGATGTAGGCGGGACCGCTGCCGGAGACGGCGGTGACTGCGTCCATCAGCGCTTCGTCTTCGATCCACACCGTCTTGCCCGCGGCCGCAAGCAGGGTTTCGGCGAACGCGCGGCCTTCGGCATCGACATGCTGGCTGGCGTGCAGCCCGGTGATGCCGGCACCGAGCAGGGCGGGCGTATTCGGCATCGTCCGCACGATCGGCAATGCGCCACCAAGCCAGCGTTCCAGTTGCGTACCGGTGATGCCGGCGGCGATTGAAATGATCAATGGCCGATTCACCTGAGCCGCTCCTGCCAGTGATTTGCAGACGGTGCGCATCACCTGTGGCTTGACCGCGAGCACCCAGGCCGAGGCGCCGGTCACCGCGGCGGCGCCATTGTCGAAAACGGTGACGCCGAAATCCGCGTGCAAGGCATCGCGCAAGACGGCGACAGGTTCGGCGACGCGGATCGATGCCGGTACATGTCCCTGCGTGATCAGGCCGCCGATCAGGCTGCGTGCCATGTTTCCTCCCCCGATGAACGTGATCGCGTCACTCATGTGCTTGGCTCCGTTTTTGCTGGGCGCGCGCCGAACAGCGCGCTGCCGATGCGAACCATGGTTGCACCTTGCTCGATGGCGGCGACGAAATCCCCGCTCATGCCCATCGACAGGGTATCCATGCCCGGATGTCGGCGGCCGATGGCATCGAACAATTCGCGCATCGCGCGGAATGCCTGCAGGCGTCGTTGCGGATCTTCATGCGGGGCGGGGATCGCCATCAGACCGCGCAGGCGCAGGGTTGGTTTGGCGGCGATGAGGTCGGCCAGGGCCATTGCATCAGCAGGTGCGCACCCGTGCTTGCTGGTTTCATCGTCGATATTGACCTGCACCAGTACATTCAACGGCGCTATCGCGTCCGGCCGATGCCGGGCAAGCAATGGGACCAGCTTCGGGCGGTCGATGGATTGCACCCAGTCGAACGTGCGCGCCGCGTCCTGCGCCTTGTTCGATTGCAGGTGGCCGATCAGATGCCATTCCAGCCCGAGCGACCGTAACGCTTCGATCTTTGGCAAGGCCTCCTGCACGTAGCTTTCGCCGAACGCGCGCTGGCCGGCGCTCGCCAGCGACGCGATCGCGTCGACCGGCTGGGTCTTGGACGCGACCAGCAAGCGCGGCGCTGGCCGGTTCGGCATGGCCACCGCGTTTTCTAACTTCAGCAGCACGGCTGCAAGTCGGGTCTGTACGGATACTTGGCGTTCGGGCACGGCGGTTGACACTCGGGGGTGTGCGCTCATACTGCCCGCGAGGTGCGTGCGACGCCACTCGGGAGGTGGCCGCAGGCGCGACATCGCAACGCGGAACCAATACTAGGCGCAGGGGAACTCGCATGGATATCGCCGAACTTCTGGCATTTTCGGTCAAGAACAAGGCCTCTGACCTTCACCTGTCAGCGGGGTTGCCGCCGATGATCCGCGTGGATGGCGACGTTCGGAGGATCAACATTCCGGCGTTCGACCACAAGCAGGTGCACGCGCTGGTGTACGACATCATGTCGGACAAACAGCGCCGCGATTACGAGGAGTTCCTCGAAGTCGATTTCTCGTTCGAAATTCCGGGACTGGCCCGTTTCCGCGTCAACGCGTTCAACCAGAACCGCGGCGCCGGCGCGGTGTTCCGCACCATTCCTTCCGAGGTGTTGACCCTCGAAGATCTGGGTTGCCCGCGCATCTTCAAGGAACTGATCGACCAGCCGCAGGGACTGATCCTGGTGACCGGCCCGACCGGTTCCGGCAAGTCGACCACGCTGGCGGCGATGATCGACCACATCAACAAGCAGGAATACGCGCATATCCTGTCGGTCGAGGATCCGATCGAGTTCGTGCATACCTCGCAGAAGTGCCTGATCAACCAGCGCGAGGTGCATCGCGACACCCATGGTTTCAACGAGGCACTGCGCTCGGCATTGCGCGAGGATCCGGACTACATCCTGGTCGGTGAAATGCGCGACATCGAGACCATCCGCCTGGCCTTGACTGCAGCGGAAACCGGGCACCTGGTGTTTGCGACGCTGCATACCTCCAGCGCCGCCAAGACCATCGACCGCATCATCGACGTGTTCCCGGCCGGCGAGAAACCCATGGTGCGCTCGATGCTGTCCGAATCGCTGCGTGCGGTGATTTCGCAGGCGCTGCTGAAGAAGGTAGGTGGCGGCCGGACGGCTGCCTGGGAAATCATGGTTGGCACCCCTGCGATCCGTAACCTGATCCGCGAGGACAAGGTAGCGCAGATGTATTCGGCCATCCAGACCGGCCAGAACTCCGGCATGATGACCCTCGACCAGCACCTGCAGGACCTGGTCAAGCGCGGCATGATTGCCCGCCAGCAGGCGCATGGATACGCAAAGGACAAGCGTCTGTTCGAATGATGCCGGCGCCCGGAGGCACCAGGCAGCGCCTCACGACATTGGAGCTACAGCGATGAGCAGCATCGACTTCACCTCGTTCCTAAAGCTGATGGCGCACCAGAAGGCGTCCGACCTGTTCATCACTGCCGGCATGCCGCCTTCAATGAAAGTGAATGGCAAGGTCAGCCCGATCACCCAGAACCCGCTGACGCCGCAACAGTCGCGCGACCTGGTGCTGAACGTGATGACCCCGCAGCAGCGCGAGGAGTTCGAGAAGACCCACGAGTGCAACTTCGCGATCGGCGTATCGGGTGTGGGCCGGTTCCGCGTATCGTGCTTCTACCAGCGTAACCAGGTGGGCATGGTGTTGCGCCGGATCGAGACCCGCATTCCGACGGTTGAAGAGCTCAACCTTCCGCCGATCATCAAGACCTTGGCGATGACCAAGCGAGGCCTGATCATCTTTGTCGGCGCTACCGGCACCGGCAAGTCGACCTCGTTGGCGGCAATGATCGGCTATCGCAACCAGAACTCGACGGGCCACATCATCACGATCGAGGATCCGATCGAATTCGTGCACAAGCACGAGGGCTGCATCATCACCCAGCGTGAGGTCGGCATCGACACCGACAGCTGGGACAACGCGCTCAAGAACACCCTGCGCCAGGCGCCCGACGTGATCATGATCGGCGAGGTACGCACCCGCGAGGGCATGGACCACGCGATCGCCTTCGCCGAAACCGGACACCTGGTGCTGTGTACGTTGCATGCCAACAACGCCAACCAGGCGATGGACCGCATCATCAACTTTTTCCCGGAAGATCGCCGCAGCCAGCTGCTGATGGACCTGTCGATGAACCTCAAGGGCGTGGTCGCGCAGCAGTTGATCCCGACCCCCGATGGCAAGGCGCGGCGCGTGGCGATGGAAATCCTTCTCGGCACCCCGCTGATCCAGGACTACATCCGCGATGGCGAAATCCACAAGCTCAAGGACGTGATGAAGGAGTCCGTGCAGCTGGGCATGAAGACCTTTGACCAGAGCCTGTTCGAGCTCTATCAAGCTGGCGAGATCAGCTACGAGGACGCGTTGCGCTTCGCTGATTCCTCCAACGAGGTCCGCCTGCGGATCAAGCTGGCGCAGGGCGGCGATGCCAGCACGCTGTCGCAGGGCCTGGATGGCGTGGAAGTCGCCGAAGCCCGCTGAAGTCCCCTGAACCTGGGCGACCGCCGCTTCACCGCAGGCGGGGCACAGGCGATGCCGCACACGCTAGAATTGTGGCATGCCGACTGAAACGCCAAGAGAGTCGTCGCCACTTTCAAACCAGCTGCTGGTGGCCCTGCCCGCCCTGCACGATGCCGATTTCGCGCGCAGCGTGACTCTCGTCTGTCAGCACGATGCAGACGGCGCGATGGGGGTCATGGTCAATCGCCCCTCGGAATACACGCTGGGCGAAGTCCTGCAGCAAATGGGGATCACCAGTGAAAGCGATGCGCTGCAGTCGCAGATCGTCCTGGCTGGCGGTCCGGTGCATCCGGAACGTGGCTTCGTCCTGCATGATGGCAACCGTGAATGGGATTCCACCCTGACCGTGGGCAACGGCCTGTACCTGACTACCTCGCGTGACGTGCTTGAAGCCCTTGCACGCGGCGATGGACCCGAGCAGGCAGTCATCGCGCTGGGCTGCGCGGGTTGGGGCGCGGGTCAGCTGGAACAGGAACTGGTCGACGACAGCTGGTTGATGGTGCCGGCCGGGCTGGACTTGCTGTTCGATTTGCCTTTGGACGAGCGCTGGCAGGCGGCGGCCGGCAGTATTGGGGTTGACCTGGTCAATTACGCCAGTCACAGCGGCCACGCATGAGCGAGACGCAGGCGCCCGTGGATGCCATTCGCCGCGACGGCACCGTGCTCGGTTTCGATGTCGGCTCGCGCAGGATCGGGGTTGCGGTAGGTAGCGGTTTGAGCACCGGTGCGCGTGCGATCGCGGTGGTCGATATGCATGCCGGCAGCCCGGACTGGACCGAGATCGAACGCCTGCGTCGCGAATGGCGGCCGGACGGTCTGATCGTCGGCGATCCGATGACGATTGATGGCGGCGACCAGCCCATCCGCAAGGCTGCGCAGGCCTTCGCGCGCCAGTTGCGCGAACGCACCCAATTGCCGGTGGTGATGGTGGACGAGCGCAGCAGCTCGATCGAAGCGGCGCAACGATTCGCCGGCGATCGCGCGCAGGGCCGCCAGCGCCGCCGCGACGCCGCCACGCTGGATGCGGTGGCCGCTGCAATCATCGTGGAGCGCTGGCTTGCCGCACCGCAGGATGCGGTAGCGCTGCCATGAACGATAAAGCTGACGGCGTTCAATACATCGCCGACGGCCGGTTGCGTCACTTGCTCACCCTCGATGGCATGCCGCGCGACACGTTGGAACGTCTCCTGCAACGCGCAGATTCACTCGCCGGAGATGCGTACGGCGGCACCGCATTGCGCAGCGTGCTGGCCGGCAAAGCAGTATGCACGCTGTTCTTCGAAGCTTCGACGCGCACCCGATGCAGCTTCAGCCTGGCGGCGCAGCGGGTCGGCGCCGACTTGCTGAATTTCGATGCCTCGACCGCCTCGACCACCAAGGGCGAGAGCGACCTCGACACACTGAAGACGCTGGAGGCGATGGGCGTGCACGGCTTCATCGTGCGGCACAAGACGGACGGCGCGGTGGCCGAGCTTGCCCGATCAGCCGCGCCCGGCACGGTGCTGGTCAATGCCGGCGATGGCCGCAGCAACCATCCCACCCAGGGGCTGCTGGACATGCTGACCCTGCGCCAGGCCAAGGGTACGGATTTTGCCAAGCTCAAGGTATTGATCGTCGGTGACGTCAGCCATTCACGCGTGGCGCGCAGCGACGTGCATGCGTTGCGTGCCCTGCAGGCCGGCGAAATCAGGGTGTGTGGGCCTGCGTCGCTGTTGCCGGATGACGGCACCCTTGCTGGCTGCGCTGTAAGCAACGATTTCGATGCGATGCTGGATGGCGTGGATGCGGTGATGATGTTGCGGTTGCAGCGCGAACGCATGGCCGAGGGGCTGGTGGCGTCGCTCGACGACTACCACCGTGATTTCGGACTGACCGCGATGCGCCTGCGTCGTGCCGCGCCCGATGCAATCGTCATGCATCCGGGGCCGATGAACCGCGGCATCGAGATCACCGAAGAGGTCGCCGATGGGCCACAGTCTCGCGTGCTGCAACAGGTCGCCAATGGGGTGGCAGTCCGGATGGCCGTGCTCGAAGCGTTGCTCGGCTAGCTCGGCACGTGGCCGCAAACCAACGAAGACAGGCTAACGAAGCAACACCAGGGTCGCCAACCCAAGGAAAGTCAGGAAGCCCATCACATCGGTAATCGTGGTCAGGATCACGCCGCCGGCGAGTGCCGGGTCGAAGCCAAGGCGCTTCAGCGTCACCGGCACGAACACGCCGCCCAACGCCGCGAAACACAGGTTCAGTGTCAGGGCGACCGCAATGACCACGGCCAGCGCGGGATTGCGGAACCACACCAGCACCACGATGCCCAGCACGAAGCCCAATACCAGGCCATTGATCGCGGCCACCCGCACTTCCTTCCAGACCAGGGTTGGCACGTTGGACGCACCGATCTGGCCCAGGGTAAGGCCGCGCACCATCAGCACCAGTACTTGGGTGCCGGCATTGCCGCCCATGCCGGCCACGATGGGCATCAACACCGCCAGCGCCGCCAGCTTCTCGATCGAACCGGAAAAGCGGTCCACGACCGATGCGGCGAGGAACGCCGTGCAAAGGTTCACCCCAAGCCAGATCAGGCGATTGCGGAAGGCGCGTCTAACCGGTGAAAAAAGATCCTCGTCCTCGTCCAGACCGGCGGCGCCGAGGGCCTGGTGTTCGGCCTGGTCGCGGATGATGTCGACCACGTCATCGATGGTGATGCGGCCAAGCAGGATGTTGTTCTCGTCCACCACCGGCGCGGAGATCCAGTCGTGGTCGGAAAATTGCCGCGCCACGTGTTCGGCCGGTGCGTCAACGCCAATGGCGGTGAGTTCGCCGTCGATCAGTGCATTGATCGGCGTGTGCGTATCGCAGGTGACGAGGCTTTGCAGCGCGACCCAGCCAATCAACTGGTGGCGGCGATTGACCACGTACAGGTGGTCGGTATGGTCGGGCAGTTCCGCGCGCAGGCGCAGGTAGCGCAGCACCACGTCGACCGTGGTGTCGGCGCGCACCGTCACCACGTCCGGATTCATCAAGCGGCCCGCGCTGTCCTCGTCGTAGGACAGCACCTGTTCCAGGCGCTCGCGGTTCTCGCGGTCCATCGACTTCAGGACTTCGTCGATCACCGTGTCCGGCAGGTCTTCGACCAGGTCGGCCAGGTCGTCGATGTCGAGGTCTTCGACCGCGGCAATCAACTCGTCCCTGTCCATGTCGGCGATCAGGCCTTCGCGGACCTCGTCGCCGACGTGCACCAGCACCTCGCCGTCGTCCTCGGGGTCGACCAGTCCCCACACCACGGTGCGCTTGCCCGGCGGCAACGATTCCAGCAGGTTGCCGATTTCCGCGGGCGACAGCGTGTTGACCAACCGCCGTACCGGCCCCAGCCGCCCGCTGTCCAACGCGTCCGATAGCAGACGCAGCTGGCGCGCGGTCTTGTCGTGGCGGACGGCTTCGGCCATGGGCGGCTTCCGGCTGGTGGTGGGCAACCCGCAGGCCCGGATCAGGCGTTCATCGCGCCATTATCCGGGACAGAAAGAAAAGGGGCCAGAGCAATCGTGCGGATGCAGCCATCGCGTGTTCGAGAGTTGATCGCGAAACGCTCCCCGGGACTCTTTCTCAGGCTGGCGTATGCGTGGCAAGCCAACCTTCGATACCGGCTCGATCGCGCGCGCGCAGCAATGCCGGCGCATGTGCGCGCAACGTCGTCAGGTCGCAGCCGCGGATCGCGCGACGCACTTCCAGCAGCGTGGCGGGATGCAGGCTGAGCTCGGACAGACCGAGTGCCAGCAGCAATGGCGTGAACATCGCATCGCCTGCAATCTCCCCGCAGACCGACACCGGCTTGCCGCGTCTGTTCGCGGTGCGCACCACGTCGCGCAGCAGCCGCAGCAGGGCTGGATGCAGCGGCGTGTACAACTCGCCAAGCGCGTCGTTGTTGCGGTCGGCGGCGAGCAGGTATTGCACCAGGTCGTTGGTGCCGATCGACAGGAAGTCGCACACGCCGATGAACGTCGGCAGCGCCAGTGCGGCCGACGGCACTTCTATCATCGCGCCAAGCGGGATCTTCTCCGCCATCTCGAAGCCCTGTTGCCGGACCTCGTGCATGGCCGCGGCCAGCATGTCGCGCACCGCGAACATTTCCTCGGCGCCGCTGATCATCGGTACCAACACACGAACCGGCCCGTAACCGGACGCACGCACGATCGCGCGCAGTTGCGTGTGCAGCAGGTCCTTGCGCGACAGCGACAGGCGCACCCCGCGCAGGCCGAGTGCCGGATTGGGTTCGTTGCGAAGGGCCAAGCCGGTGTTGTCCGCTTTGTCCGCGCCGACATCGAGGGTGCGAATGGTGACGCTGCGCCCGGTCATCCCCAGCACCACGTCGCGATACGCGCGGAACTGGGTGTCCTCGTCCGGTATCTGGTTGTTGTTGATGAATAGATATTCGGTGCGATACAACCCAACCCCGGCCGCGCCCAGCGCATGCGCCTCGGCCACGTCCTCGCGCGACTCGGCGTTCGCCCACAGCTTGATGTCGGCGCCGTCCAGGGTGCGGCTGGGTTCACGGCGCAGGCGGTTGAGCTGGCGCCGCTCGCGCCGGACCTCGTCCATGCGCTGGCGGTGCGCGCGCAGGTCGGCCGCGCCGGGTTCCAGCACCACCAGCCCGCTGCCGCCATCGATGACCAGCACGTCGCCATCGTTGACCTTCAGCAGCGCTGCCGCCGCGCCCACCACCAGCGGCAGGTGCAGGCTGCGGGCCAGAATCGCGCTATGTGACAGCGCGCTGCCGCCAGCGGTAACCACGCCCATGACGCCCTGTGCATGCAGCTGCGCAAGATCGGCCGGCGCAATGGTGTCGGTGACCAGGATCTCGCCAGCCACGCCCAGCAGCTCCGCCTCGCGGCTGTGCAGGGCCGCGTGCAGGCGGCCGATCACCTGGTCGATGTCGTCGATGCGGCTGCGCAGATAGGCATCGTCGATGCCTGCGAACACGCTGGCGATGCGGTCGCGCTGCAGGCGCAGCGCGTAGTCGGCGGAATACAGGCCGGTGCGGATCAGTGCGTCGAGCCCCTGCAGCAACTCCGGGTCGTCCAGCAGCAGGGCATGCAGGTCCAGGAACTCGCCGACCTCGTGGGCGAGCGCACCGTGCAGGCGTTCCCGTAGCGCGTGCATCTCTGCGCGGACGGTGTCCACGGCGTCGTGGATGCGCTGCAGTTCGTTGTCGACCTCTTCCGGCGCGATGTGCGCCTCTTCGACGTCGAGTGCGTGCGGCAGGCGTACGCGGGCCCGTCCAAGTGCGCTGCCGCGGGCAGCGGGATTCCCGGACAGGACCTGCCGCGACATCAGCTGTCCTCGTCGAAACGTCGTTCAAACAGCGCCGCTGTGGCGGCGGCGGCGGCCTGCTCGTCCTCGCCATCCACACGCAACACCACGCTGGAGCCGGTGGCGGCAGCCAGCAACATAACGCCCATGATGCTCTTGGCGTTGACTTCGCGGCCGCGCGCTTCCAGCGTGGCCTGGCAGCGGAACGTCGACAGCAACTGGACGAGTTTTGCCGTCGCCCGTGCGTGCAGGCCGAGGCGATTGATGATGGTCAGTTCGCGCTGGATCATGGCGTGGTCCGTTGGCGGGATGGCTCAGGCATCGTCGAAAATCACCCCGTTGCGTGCACCGGCGGCCGCGACCGCGGGCAGTTCGTCGAGATCAAGATCGGCGTAATTCATGATCCGCAGCAACATCGGCAGGTTCAGCGCGGACACCCGACGCACCGGTGTTCCGAGCCGGGCCAGGCGTGCCGCGATGTTGCTTGGACTGGCGCCATACAGGTCAGTCAGCAGCAACACACCTTGGCCACCATCGACCCGTCGCAGCGCGGCGCTGGCGTGTGGAAGCAGGGCGTCGGCGTCGGCATCGAACGGGACCTCGAACGCTTCGGTGACCAGCGGCAACTTGCGCAGCAGGCACGTGGCGACCGCCAACATGGCGTTGCCGATGCCTTCATGGGTGATGAGCAGGATACCGACGGACATGCCAGCAAGTTAACAGACGCTGGTGACGGCACGGAAGCGCTGTTGTGCGCCAGGGATCGCGCGCGGCGGTGATTCAATCCAGTTCGCGATGGTGGGTGGCGACTTCCGCCCAGCCGGTCTCGCGACAATGCCGGGCCAGGCGTTCGGCCAGGTAGACCGAGCGATGCCGACCACCGGTGCAGCCGAATGCCACGGTGACATAACTGCGGGTGTCCTTCTGCAACTTGGGCAACCAGGTATCCAGGAAGCCCTGCACCTGGCTGACATAGGCCAGCACATCCTCCTGTGCTTCCAGATAGTCGCGGACATCGGCATCGCGCCCCGACAGCGGGCGCAGTCGCGCGTCCCAGTGCGGGTTTGGCAGCACCCGTGCATCGAACACGAAGTCCGCCTCGGCCGGGACGCCATGGCGGTAGGCAAACGACTCGAACAGCAGCGACAGGCCACCGCCGCTGAGGCCGTACTCGGTCAGGATCTGCCGACGCATCTGATGGACATTGAGCGCGCTGGTGTCGAGCACGTTGTCGGCCAGCCGGCGCAAGGGTTTGAGCGCCTGCCGTTCCAGCGAAATCGCATCGGGCAGGACCAGCCCGAGGTGGCTCAGCGGATGCCGGCGGCGGGTGTCGGCGTAGCGACGCAGCAGGATGTCGTCACTGGTCTCGAAGAAAACAACCTTCGGGTTGAGCCCGAGTGCGCCGACCTGCGACAGTGCATCCGATACGTCGGCCAGGTCGCCCAGGCTGCGCGCGTCGATGCCCACCGCGATCTTCTCGGGTGGATTGTCATTGGTCAGCATCCGCCGCACGAACTCCGGCAGCAATTCCGCGGGCAGGTTGTCGACGCAGTAGTAGCCGAGGTCCTCGAAGGTGTTCAGCGCCACCGACTTGCCGGAGCCGGACATCCCGCTGACGATGACCAAGGGTGGCGGCGGCGATCCAGGCGGCGGAGTCGAGGTCACCGGGAGCGCTCCAGGAAGTGGCTGTGGCGGGCCATGAATGCGGCAGCGGGGTCCACGCCCTTGCTGCGCAAAATGTGCATGCGCGTGGCCGCCTCGGTCAGTACCGACAGATTGCGCCCGGCCATCACCGGCAGGGTGATCATCGGCACGTCCAGGTCCAGCAGGCGGCGACTGCCAATGTCGCCGGTAAGGCGCTCCAGCCCGTCCGGCTTGGGTTCAAGCGAGGGTTTGCTGAGGTGCACGACCAGGCGCAGGTACTTGTTCCGTTTGACTGCGGTGTCGCCGAACATCTGGCGGATGTTGAGCACGCCCAAGCCGCGCAATTCCAGCATGTCCTGCAGCATTTCCGGACAGGTGCCGTCGAGCACATCCGGCGCGATCTGGGTGAACTCCGGCGCGTCGTCGGCGACCAGCCGGTGCCCGCGGGTGACCAGCTCCAGCGCCAGCTCACTCTTGCCGGAGCCGGATTCACCGGTGATCAGCACGCCGATCGAATAGATCTCCATGAACACGCCGTGCATGGTGATGCGAGGCGCCAGCGTGCGCGCCAGTCGGTACTGCAGGTGGTTGAGCAATTCGTGGCCGCGCCGTGGCGAAACCCACAACGGCGTGTCCGATTCCTCGGCGGCGATGCGCAGGTCATCCGGGCACGGCTGGTTCTTGCTGATCACCAGCGCCAGCGGCCGATAGTTGATCAGCTTCTGGATGATTTCCCAACGCTGGCGTGCATCCAGCCCGTCCAGCCAAGCCAGTTCCTCGGTGCCCAATATTTGCACCTTGTTTGGATAGATGGTGTTGAGATAGCCGGCCAGTGATGGCCGTCGCGCCACGGTTTCCACGGCTTCGAGCACGCGCTGCCCGGCTTGGTTCTCGCCAGCGATCCAGCGCAGCTCCAGACGCTCGTGCTGCAGCTCGAAGAGTTCGGCAGCGGTGATGCTGGCGGCGTTCATCGGATGTTGTCCTGTACCGTCGTCCCGGGCGTTCAGCCCAGCGTGCCGCCGTGGGCGATCCTCTCGCCACGGTGATGGTCGGTCATGCGTTCCTTGTGCTTCATCAGCAAGCGGTCGAGCTTGTCCGAGAGCAGGTCTATGGCGGCATACATGTCCACTCCATTGGCGTCTGCGTGCATCGGTGCGCGGCCGGCAAGGGTAATGGTGGCTTCGGCGCGGTGCTCGGGTTTGTCCAGACCAAGCTGTACGCGGATCTCGCACGGGTGGTCGAAGTGACGGGCAAGGCGGGCGAGGTGGGTTTCCACGTACTCGCGCAGGGCCGGAGTGACTTCGATCTGGTGGCCGTGGGTTTCGATCTGCATCTGAACCTCCTTCGACGTGGATGGATCGTCCGGTGGGGTCCGGGCGACGGTCACGCGCATCCAGCCTAGCCGATGCGCACGCGTTCGTGTGACGCGGGAATCTGCAATGCCTCGCGATATTTTGCCACGGTGCGCCGGGCCACCGGCACGCCTTCGGATTTCAGGACATCGGCCAATCGCGCGTCCGACATCGGCTTGCGCGGATCCTCGGCCTCGACCAGCTTGCGGATCATGTCCTGGATGGCGGTGCTGGAGGCGCTGCCGCCGCCCCCGGTCTCGATGCCGGAGGCGAAGAAATCCCTGAGCGGGATCGTGCCGCGCGGAGTACGCACGTATTTCCGCGAGATCGCCCGCGACACCGTGGATTCGTGCAGGCCCAGCTCGGCGGCCACGCTGCGCAGGGTCAACGGGTGCAGCGCCTGCGCGCCAAACTCCAGGAACGCGGCTTGTTCGCGGACCAGGCACCGTACCACCCGCAGCAGGGTATCGGCGCGTGATTCCAGTCCCTTGAGCAGCCAGCGCGCTTCCTGCAGGCGCCCACGCAGGTAGTCGGCGTCGCTGCTGCTGGCGCCATGGATCATCCTTTCATAGCCGCGGTGGATCGCGATGCGCGGGGCCGCGCCCGCTGCCAACGCCACCCGCCACAGGCCCTGCTGGCGCCAGATCACGCAATCGGGGCTGACATAGGTGCCTGCTGGAAGCTCGCCATGCTGCGCACCCGGACGCGGGTCCAGGCTGCGCAGCAACTCCACCGCCGCAGCGGCTTGCTCGCGTTGGCAGTCCAGTTCCACGCACAGTCCTTCCAGGCCTAACTTCGGCAGCCGCGCCAATGCACTGGTGGTGACTGTCATCGCCAGCGCGCGCCCCGCGGTGTCGGGCGCCAGCGCCAGCAATTGCAAGCGCAGGCATTCGCCGAGGTCGCGCGCGCCTATCCCGACCGGATCGAATTGCTGGATGCGATGCAGGACCAGCAGGATCTCATCGATGTCGGCGTCGAGCTCCGGGCGCAAGCTGTCGGCGATGCCGTCCAGTGCCTCACGCAGGTAGCCGTCGTCGTCGATCGCGTCGACCAGGGCGATGCCGATCGCCAAATCGCGCTTGCTGAAGTGGCCCAGATGCAACTGCCAGAACAGGTGGTCGTGCAGGGTTTCGGAACTGGCGACGCGGTCGCCGGCGCCGTCAAATCCGTCGCCATCCGACATCGGCCCGATCCGTTCTTGCCAAGGCTCGCCCTCGCGATCCCAGCGTTCTTCCATGTGGGGTTGCTCGCGTTCCACCATTTCAGGCGAGCCATCGGCATCGCGGGTCTCATGGCCGGTGACGGCTCCACCATCCGCGTCCTCGGCCCAGTCGAGCAACGGATTGCTGGCCATCGCTTCGGCGACTTCGGCCTCGAGTTCTGCGGTGGACAGCTGCAGCAGACGAATCGCCTGGCGCAGCTGTGGCGTCAGGATCAGGTGCTGGTGCAGCGCGGGGGACAAGCGCGGCTTCATTGCGTTCAGGATATATCCCGCCGCTGTAAAAAAACGCAACGGTGATCGGGTGGCTGACTCGGCAGGCTGTCGGCACTTCAGCTTGCCCGCTTCCGCTTGGCCGCTATCGCTCTGGCGCTAGAGCTTGAACGCGTCGCCCAGGTAGACCCGGCGCACGTCAGGGTTGTCCAGCAGCGTGTCCGGCGCACCCTGCGCAAGTACCGCGCCATCGGCCAGGATATACGCGCGGTCGCAGATGCCGAGGGTCTCGCGGACGTTGTGGTCAGTGATCAGCACCCCGATCCCGCGATCCTTCAGGTGGCGGACGATGCGCTGGATCTCGTTGACCGAGATCGGATCGACGCCGGCGAATGGTTCGTCCAGCAGGATCATGCGCGGCTTGCCGGCCAGCGCGCGGGCAATTTCCACCCGCCGGCGCTCGCCACCCGACAGGCTGGCGCCGGCCTGGTTGGCGACGTGGACGATCTGAAGTTCATCCATCAGGTCGGAGAGTTCGCGCTCGCGGCCGTTGTCGTCCAGCTCTTGGCGTAGTTCCAGCACCAGGCGGATGTTGTCGGCCACCGACAACTTGCGGAACACCGAGGGCTCCTGCGGCAGGTAGCCCACGCCGAGGCGGGCGCGGGCATACATCGGTTGCTGGCTGATGTCGTTGCCGTCCAAGACAATACTGCCGGCATCGGCGGGCACCAGCCCCACGATCATGTAGAAGCAAGTCGTCTTGCCGGCGCCGTTGGGTCCAAGCAGGCCGACCACTTCGCCGGCGTCCAGGGTCAGGCCGAAGTCGCGCACGACCTCGCGGGATCCGTAGCGCTTGCGCAGGCCCTTGGCGACCAGCATCAGGGTTTGCCGTCGGTGGCGGCTGGCGCTGCTGGCTTGGTCGGCGCTGCCTGCGCACTCTTGCCTTGTGCACTCTTGGGCAGGATCCGCATCTTGACCCGGCCGTTGCCCTCCCCGCCGCTTTCGACCTGGCCGGTTTTCATATTGTAGACCACGCGCTGGCCGTTCAACGTGCCGCGTTGCTGGATGATCTCCACGTTGCCGGTGAACACCACCACTTCCGTGCGCAGGTTGTAATCGACACTGCTGGACTTGGCATTGATCTGGTTGCCATCGTCCATGACCTGGCGCAGGGTGACGCCGCCACTGAGCAGCGCCCGGCTGGGACCACCGCCGGACTGTTCGATAACCGCCTTGGCCGCCACGATGTTCAAGGACCCTTGTGTGATATGGACATCGCCGGTCAGTGTGCACGTGTCATTCGCGCCGAAGCCGCAGACCTGATGCGCGGCCTCGATGTCCATCGGCTGGTTGCGATCACTGCTGCGCGCGATCGCCGGAGCCGCAAACGCAGCGGCCAACACGGCGAGCATCATGGTCGGGAATTTAACGGCGCGCAGGGACATAACGGGAATGCACATCGGAAAGGAGTGCGACCTGATGGCGGTTGAAATCCGCTTCCAGGCCACGGCCGCGCATTGTAAGGCCGGGTCGGGTGACGGTCACGGCAACCGAGGAGGTCGCGCGGTTGTCGCGTGGGAACACGTTCAGCTCTGCGGTTTCGATCCGGGTTGGCGGCGGCGCCTGCGCGGGGCTGGTGGCGACCACGTCACCGCGCAGGCGCAGCTCCTTGCCGTCCTCAGGCACCAGGCCATGCCGGGCACGCACTTCCCAGTAGGCGCCGTCGCTGTTCGGTACCAGGAACAGCGGCGTCTTGAGGCTCATGGTCTTGGCGCCCAGCTCGCGCTGCAGCTCGGGACCGCGCAGGGTGAACGATTCCTTGCCCTCGTTGTCGAGCGAGATGATTTCGTAGTCGCGCAGCACGTAATCCGGGCGCGCCGCCGCGGGCGTGCTGTCGCTGTCGGTTGAATGCGTCCACACCGACCAACCGCTGGCGATGACCGCCAGCAGCAGGACCAGCGTGAGTCCGCCGCGCCAGCTCAAGGCGGCTCCCATCAAGGGTGCTCTCCATGAGCCAGGATCGCCTGGACCTTGTCCTGCGCACGCAGCAGCAGGTCGCAGGCATCGCGCGCGGCACCTGCACCACCATCACGCGGCGTGATCCAATGCGCCTCGGCGAGGATCCACGCATGCGCATTGGCCGGCGCGATGGCCAGGCCGACGCCGCGCAGGGTCGCCAGATCCGGCAGATCGTCGCCCATGAAGGCCACCGCCTGCATGCCGAGGCCCATGCCCGCCGCGATTTTCTGCATGCGGGCCAGTTTGCCGCGTTCGCCGACATGCACGTGCGGGATCTGCAGTTCACGGCCGCGCAACTCGACGACCTCGCTGTTGCGTGCGGTCACCAGCGCCGTCGTGATCCCGGCGTGGCGCAACAGGACCAGGCCAAGCCCGTCCTGCACATGGAAGGACTTGGCCTCAACGCCGTCAGTGCCATACAGCAGGCGGCCATCAGTGAGCGTGCCATCGACGTCGAAGCCGATCAGGCGGATACCGGCGGCGCGTTGCAGGACGTCGGCAGGGTAGGTGGGGGCAGCCATCACACCACCCGCGCGCGCAGCAGGTCGTGGATGTTGAGCGCGCCGACCACGCGCTGATCGGCGTCGATCACCAGCAATGCGTTGATCTTGTGCCTCTCCATCAGCTGCGCGGCCTCCACCGCCAGTGCGCCGGCATCGATCGTGCGCGGCGAAATCGTCATGACGGTGGAAATCGTGGTGTTGCGCAGGTCGACCTCGGCATCGTCCAGGCTGCGGCGCAGGTCGCCGTCGGTGTACAGGCCAAGCAGTCGCCCTTCGGCATCGACCACCGCGGTCATGCCCAGTCGCTTGCGGCCCATTTCCACCAGCGCTTCACTGATGCTGGCGTCGGGGCTGACGCGCGGTACGTCATCGCCGGCATGCATCACGTCGGTGATGTGCAAAAGCAGGCGTCGGCCGAGCGCGCCGGCGGGATGCGATCGAGCGAAGTCGTCGGCGGTGAAGCCGCGCGCCTCGAGCATCACGACGGCCAAGGCATCGCCCATCGCAAGTGCGGCGGTGGTGCTGGAGGTCGGCGCCAGCATCAGCGGGCAGGCTTCGGCGGGCACGCTGACATCCAGGTGGACGTCGCTTTCACGGGCCAGGGTGGAATCCGCGCGCCCTGTCATCGCGATCACGGCGTTGCCTTGGCGCTTGAGCGCAGGCAACAGCATCAGCAGTTCATCGCTCTCGCCGGAATAGGACAGCGCCAGCACGATGTCGGCATCGGTGACCATGCCCAGGTCGCCGTGGCCGGCTTCGCCCGGATGCATGTAGAACGCAGGGGTGCCGGTGGAGGCCAGGGTCGCGGCGATCTTGCGCGCCACATGCCCTGACTTGCCCATGCCGGTGCAGACCACGCGTCCGCGGCAGGCCAGGATCGCGCGGCAGGCAGCGCTGAACGCACCGTCGATCCGCCCCGCCACCGCATCGAGGCCATCGCGTTCGATCGCGAATACTCGGCGCCCGCTGGCGGCGAAGTCGAAGCTGTCGTCCGAAATGAGGGTCGCGGCGGCAGGCGCGGCAAGCGTTTTCAAAGAGGCATCCGTTAGACTGGCTCATTCAGTTTACGCGAGCGCCCGCTGACCAGTGATGAACGCCGATGCGATCCGCCAGATGATTGAAACGGGCCTGCCCGGCGCCAGTGCGCAGGTGCAGGGCGACGATGGCGTGCACTTCGAGGCCACCGTGGTCTGCGAGGCCTTCGCCGGCAAGCTGCCGCTGGCGCGCCATCGCATGGTGTACGCCACCTTGGGTGAACGCATGGGTGGAGAGATCCATGCCCTGCAGTTGCGCACGCTGACACCTGCGGAGTCGGCCGCCTGATGCAGAAGATCCTGGTCCGGGGCGGCGCACGCCTGAGCGGCGAGGTGCGTATTTCCGGCGCGAAGAACGCGGTGCTGCCAATCCTGTGCGCGACGCTGCTGGCCGACGGCCCGGTGCAGGTGACCAATGTCCCGCGCCTGCACGACGTGCTGACCACGGCCAAATTGCTGGCCGGCCTGGGCGCAGGCATCGAACACAGTGGCGATGCGATGACGGTCGATCCGCGCAGCGTGAACAGCCATGTGGCGCCATACGAACTGGTCAAGACCATGCGCGCCTCGGTGCTGGTGCTGGGCCCGTTGCTGGCGCGCTTCGGCGATGCCGAGGTCTCGCTGCCGGGCGGCTGCGCCATTGGCTCGCGCCCAGTCGATTTGCACATCAAGGGCCTGCAGGCGCTCGGTGCCGAAATCACGGTCGAGCACGGCTTCATCAAGGGCCGGGTCAACGGCCGCCTGCGCGGTGCGCGCCATGTGTTCGACATGGTGAGCGTGGGGGCGACCGAAAACGTGTTGATGGCTGCGACGCTCGCCGAGGGTACCAGCGTGCTGGAAAACGCCGCAATGGAGCCGGAAATCGTCGACCTGGCCGAGTGCCTGGTTGCGACGGGCGCCAACATCGAAGGTGCGGGCTCGTCGCGGATCGTGGTGCACGGCGTGGAACGGCTGCAAGGCTGCACGCATGCGGTCGTGGCCGATCGTATCGAGGCTGGCACGTTCCTCGTCGCCGCTGCGATGACCGGCGGTCGCATCAAGGCGACCCACACGCGCCCGGACACGATGGACGCCGTGCTCGACAAGCTGCGCGAAGCCGGCGCCAGCATCCACATCGATGGCGACTGCATTACTCTTGATATGCACGGCAAGCGCCCGTGCGCGGTTAACTTCACCACGGCGCCGCACCCGGCATTCCCGACCGACATGCAGGCGCAATTCATGGCGATGAACTGCATGGCCGAAGGCGTTGGGGTCATCAACGAAACCATCTTCGAAAACCGCTTCATGCACGTGAACGAACTGGTGCGTCTGGGCGCGGACATCCGTGTCGACGGGCATACCGCGGTGGTGCGCGGCGTCGAGACACTCAGCGGCGCGCCGGTGATGGCCACCGACCTGCGTGCGTCGGCGTCGCTGATCCTGGCCGGGCTGGTGGCCGAGGGCGACACCACCATCGATCGCATCTATCACCTTGACCGTGGCTACGAGAACATCGAAGCCAAGCTGTCCGGGCTGGGCGCGAGCATCTGCCGGATCGACTGACGCGTCATCCGGCCGTGCAAGAAAAGCCCCGCGACGCGGGGCTTTTTCATCTCTCGCGGATGACCGATCAGTTGACCGATTTCAGCACCAGGTCCAGTGAATCCTTGCCGTCGTCCTGCTGCAGGATCCGCGCCGGCACCGGCAATCCGTCGACCAGCCACAAAGTGACCTGTTTGCCATCGCTGCTGCGGCTGACCTTTGTCGCAGTCTTGGGCTTGCCGCCGATGGTGACGCTGTCCTGGCCGAGATTCTTGTACACCTGCTGGCGCACGACCCCGTTGTCGACCAGGCGATAGTTGAGCGGCTTGCCGGCGGCGACGTCACGCACGATGGCCAGGTTAAGCAGCATCGCATCGAGGTCTCCCGCCTGCAGCTTCACCGGGCCTGCGCGATCGGTCTTGACGTTGCCGGTCCAGCGCGCTTCGCCGGCGGTCCAGTCGTAGGTCGCGTTCTTCTGCGACTTCTTGATCAACATCTGGGTGGAATCATTGCCGGACAGCGGACGCATCGTGCCGCCCATGTCCTCGAACACGGTGGTCTGGCGTATCGATGCCAGCGGATTGTTGACGCTGAGCTCATAGCTCCAGCGATTCGCTCCGGCGGACGTCAACTTCATCTGCGCATCGGCATGGATGGCGCCTTTCACCGTGGCCTCGTAATTAGCCACAAAGGGCTTCACCGCCCACGCGGGGCTTGCCACTAGTGCCAAGGACAAGGTTGCGCTAGAAAGCAGGGGGCGCACGATTTTCTCGATGGTCTTCATAGGCAAATATTTGAATCCAATGGAATCCAGCCACCCGCTGCAACAAGTCACAAGCTGATCGGGGGCTACGCGGGAGTGAACCTTAGCCGCAGCGGGGTAAACAGGGGATGACCATCCACGAGGGAAATGCCATCGCATTCATCAAGGCGGCCGTCCGCCGCCAGCCGGGCGACATGCACCAGCAACGGGTGCTCGACCTGCAGCACGCGCTCGGCGAGGCGTTCGGCATTGTCGTTGGCGAGTATCGGTACCGACGCCCGGGCGATGACGGCACCCGCATCCAGTTCAGGAACCACGAAGTGCACGCTGGCGCCGTGCTCGGCATCGCCAGCGTCCAGCGCGCGTGCATGCGTGCGCAAACCGCGGTGGCTCGGCAGCAGCGACGGATGGATGTTGAGCAGGCGGCCGCGGAAACGGGCCACGAACGCATCGCCGAGGAGGCGCAGGTAGCCAGCGCAGATCACCCAGTCCGGTTGGCATGCGGCCACGGCATCGGCGAGTCCGGCGTCGAAGGTCGCGCGATCGGCATAGGTTTTCGCATCGCGCGCCCAGCGTAATGGCTCCGGGACGCGGGCCAGCGCGGCGGCGCCAGGCTTGTCGGAGAAGACGCCGACGATGCGCGCATTCAGACTGCCAGCGTCGATTGCATCCAGCAGCGCCTGCAGGTTGCTGCCGCGGCCCGAGGCGAGGATGGCGAAGCGCGAAGTCACCGGATTGGCGCGATCAGCCGATCCGCACCCGGTCGCCGTCGCCATGCGCGACCACCTGGCCGATCGGACGATGGGCAAGGCCGAGCCGGTCCAGGTCGGCGGACACTGCAGCGACATCGCCCGGCGCCAGCACCAGTACGAAGCCGATGCCGCAATTGAAGGTCCGCCACATCTCCGCGAGTGGCACCGCGCCTTCGCGCTGCAGCCAGTCGAACACCGGCGGCAATTCGATTGCAGTGGCCTCAATGTCCAGCGCCAACCCGTCCGGGATCACCCGGATGATGTTCTCGGTCAGGCCGCCGCCGGTGATGTGCGCCATCGCATGCAGGTCGTGCAGGGAAAGCAGTTCCAGCACCGGTTTCACATACAATCGGGTCGGCGCCATCAGCGCGTCGATCAGGGCGGTGCCGCCAAGGTCGAGGTCGGCCGGGCGTCCGGTGCGTTCGAAGATCCTGCGCACCAGCGAATAGCCGTTGGAATGCGGGCCGCTGGAGGCGATGCCGATCAGCACGTCGCCGGCGCGCACCTTGCTGCCGTCCAGCAACTTCGACTTCTCCACTGCGGCGACGCAAAATCCGGCCAGGTCGTATTCGCCGGGTCCGTACATGTCGGGCATTTCCGCGGTCTCGCCGCCAATCAGTGCACAGCCGGATTCGGTGCAGCCGGCGGCAATCCCGCCGATCACGGCGGCAGCCGTGTCGATGTCGAGCTTGCCGGTGGCGAAATAATCCAGGAAGAACAGCGGTTCCGCGCCTTGCACCAGGACGTCGTTCACGCACATCGCGACCAGGTCGATGCCGATGCTGTCGTGGCGGCCCAACTGCTGGGCCAGCTTGAGTTTGGTGCCGACACCGTCGGTGCCGGACACCAGCACCGGCTCGCGATACTTGCCTGACAGGTCGAACAACGCGCCGAAACCGCCCAGTCCGCCCATCACTTCTGGACGGAAACTGCGCTTGACCAGCGGCTTGATGCGCTCGACAAGCCGGTTGCCCGCATCGATGTCGACGCCCGCATCGCGGTAGGTCAGGGAATGGGGCTGGGTCACGGAAAGCCTCGGCGCGCTGGCGCGAACGCGCCTTGAAGGCGGCCATTTTAGCGTGATGACTGCCTTCACGTGGACGTGCTGGTCCCGCTGCGGCACCATTCGCCCATGCCGGGCGTCGTGCCGGGCAAGGACACGCAGGCGATGCAGGAATGATCCACGGGTTGCGACGATGTTCTGGGCAAAGGCGGCTGCTGGCAATGTTGGTGCTGGCGGGCGCGCTGCTGGTCAGTGGTTTGGCCATGGCGCAGCGCACCGAAGGCGACCGCGCGGTGGCGACGGGCGCCTATGCGGTGGAAGTGACGGTTCGCAACCAGAATGCCGGCGAGCGTGAAGCGGCATTTTCGCGTGCGCTGGCAAAGGTGCTGGCCAAGGCGACCGGTGATGCGGGCGCGGCCAATCGGCCAGGGGTGCGCGATGAGCTTCGAACTGCCAAGCGTTACGTCGAAGGCTACGACTACCGACAGGACGAAGGCGTATCGGCCAGCGGCGCGCCCAGTTTCCAGACCACCTTGGTGATCCGGTTCAAGCAGGACGCGGTGGATGACCTGATCAAATTGCTGGGCTTGCCGACCTGGCCAACGCCACGGCCCAAACCGGTGCTTTGGCTGGCGATTGATGACGGCAGCGGCCCTCGACTGGTCGGCCTGGGCCAGGCCAATGCCGCGCGCGCGGCATTGGACCAGGCCAAGTCGCGTGGCTTCGCGCTCGGCCTGCCGGGCGGCAATGCCGCAGAGCAGGCCGCGGTCGGCGCGATCTGGCGCGGCGACACTGCGGCCATAGCCGCCATGTCGCGGCGTTACAGCCCGCCGATGCAACTGATCGGCAAGCTGTATCGCGGTGACGGCGGCTGGACCGCGGATTGGGCGTTCGTCGACAAGGGCAGGACCCTGTCGCAATGGACCACGAGCAACCTCGATGCACGCCGGGCGATGGCCGGTGGTGCCGACGGCGCCGCCGATGCGCTGTTCAAGCGTTACGCGAAAGCCGGTACGGGGGGCGCCCCGGGCAGATTCCGTGTCCGCGTCATCGGCGTGACCAGTGCTGACGACTACATGCGCCTGATCGGATACCTGGACGACCTGTCCATCGTCAAGCGCGTGGAGCCCGTGCTCGCGACCGGGGATGTGCTGGAGCTCAACGTCGACCTGGCCACCGGTGTGGGCGGCTTTGCCCGCTACGTGGATCGTGCAGGCGTGTTGTCGCCGGTGGGCGCGGAAGGCGTCGACGATGGCGGCTCGGCAGCCGATGGCTCCGGGGCCGACGTTGGCTCCCCGGTGCCCCGGGTGATGACCTTCCGGCTGGGCCGCTGACGCCGGGTGCGCGCGGACCTTGCCAGCATCGCGACGTTCCTGCGTCGGCTGCAATGGACGGCGGTGGGACTCGGTGTGTTGTGGCTGGTCTGGCTGCTGGCTCCCATCCTGAGCCCCTTCGTGTTCGCTGCGCTGTTGGGCTGGTTGGGCGATCCATTGGTCGATCGCCTGCAGCGCGCCGGGCGCACGCGCAACACCGCGGTGATCCTGGTGTTCGGCGCGATGAGCACGATCCTGCTGGTGTTGTTGGTTCTGGTCCTGCCCTTGCTCGAACAGCAGGTCATCACCCTGATGGCGTCGCTACCGGGTTATCGCGACTGGTTCATCGGCACCGCGCTGCCCTGGGTTGAATACCGGACGGGCTTGCAGATCCTGTCGTGGCTGGACCCGCAACGGTTGTTCCTGCTGGTCCGGGAACACTGGCAGGGTGCCGGCGGGATTGTCGCTGCGGTGCTTGGCTATGTCTCGCGTTCGGGTTTCGCATTGCTGGGCATGCTCGCCAACATCGTATTGCTGCCGGTACTGACGTTCTTCTTCCTGCGCGATTGGGACGTCCTGGTGGAACGGGTCGGGGCACTGGTCCCGCGCGACCATTTCGCCATCGTGCGCAAGCTGTCGATGGAATCCGATGCGGTGCTCGGCGGGTTCCTGCGCGGGCAGCTGCTGGTGATGTTGCTGCTCGGCGTGTTGTATGCCGTGGGCCTGTGGATGGTCGGCCTGGACCTGGGCATCCTGATCGGCGTGATCGGTGGCCTGCTGACCTTCGTCCCCTATCTGGGGCCGGCGGCCGTCATCGTGATGGGCAGCATCGCCGCGCTGGTACAGTTCGGCGACTGGCAACACCTGGCCGGCGTCGCGGCGGTGTTCACAGTCGGGCAAGTTATCGAAAGCTACTGGCTCACGCCGAAACTGGTCGGCGATCGTATCGGCCTGCATCCGATGGCGGTGATCTTCTCGGTGCTGGCTGGCGGGCAGCTGTTCGGATTCCTCGGCATGCTGCTGGCCCTGCCGGTGGCTGCGGTGGCCAATGTGCTATTGCACTATGCGCACCAGCGCTATACGCAAAGCCGGATGTACGCAGGTGATCGCCCTGCGATCGTGCTTGATGGTTACGTGGACGAGAGCGCTGTCACAGGCCAGCCACACCCAGAAAAGCCACTCGCCTGAGATGAGCGGCAGCGCGCCTCTGGTCCCGCAGTTGCCGCTGGCGCTGCGCTTTCCGACCGAGCAAAGGTTCTCCACGTACCTGGAGGCGGCGCCGGGCGTGTTGGCGCGATTGCGGGCAGTGGCCGAGCGGGACTCAGGCGATGCCCAATACCTGCAGGGCGGCCATGGCAGCGGCAAGACCCACTTATTGCTGGCGTCTTGCGCCACCGCCGAGAACGTGGGTCGCCGCGCACGGTACCTCTCGCTGCGGCGCGTACGCGGGCATGCGCGCGCTGCGTTCGAGGGCCTGGAACATGCGCACCTGGTCGCCCTGGACGACATCGATACAATCGCCGGCGACCATGATGACGAGGTCGCACTGTTCGACCTGCACAACCGCCTGCACGATGCCGGCGCCGGCCTGGTCTATGCCGCATTGTCGACGCCTGCCGCGTTGATGATCCAGCTGCCCGACCTGCGCTCGCGGCTGGCCCAATGCACGTTGCTGCCCTTGCGCATGCTCGACGACAGCGGTCGCGCGACGCTGTTGCGGCAACGCGCGGCCTCGCGCGGGTTGGCTTTCGACGAGGCCGCGCTGCATTGGCTGTTGACACGCTGCAGTCGCGACCTGTCCGACCTGAGCACGATGTTCGAGCGGATCGATCGAGCGTCGCTTGCAGCGCAGCGGCGCATCACCATGCCGTTCCTGCGTCAGCTGTTCGACACGGTCTGAACGCGCGTCCGCAAGTCAGCGTCGAGTTGATGCAGGCGCTCGGGGGTGCCGACATCGGTCCAGCGCCCGTGGTGGTGCGTGCCGGTCACCAATCCACGCCCCATCGCTGCGCGCAGCACCGGCGCCAGCTTGAAACGCGGGGGCGCGAGTTCGACACCGGCGACGTCGCCGATGATCGTGCGCCAGTGGGCGAACAGCGACGCCCGATAGACACCAATCCCGGAGAAGGTCAGTCGCGCTTCGCCATCGGAATGCAGCTTGCCATGGTCGCCGAGCGCGAAATCGCCGTGTGGGTTGTGCGCGGGATTGTCGACGAGAAGCAGGTGCGCTTCGCCGTCAGGTTCGCGCGGTAGCGCGGCAAAGTCGGCATCGCACCAGATATCGCCATTCACCGCAATGAAGGGATCGTCGCCCAGCCATTGCAGCGCATTGCACATGCCACCGCCGGTTTCCAGTGGCGTCGCACCTTCGTAGGCATAGTGGATGCGCAGGTTCCAACGGCTGCCGTCGCCGAGTCTTGCGGGAAACTGCTCCGCCAGCCACGAGGTATTGACCACGACTTCATCAACGCCGAAAGCAGCGAGTTTCTCCAAGTGCCATGCGATCAAAGGCTTGCCGGCAACCTGCAGCAAGGGTTTCGGCGTAGTGTCGGTGAGCGGACGCATGCGCTCGCCAAGTCCCGCCGCGAAGATCAGTGCCCTCATCCGCGCGCCACCGCGTCGCGCCGGGCCATGGCTGGCTTGACCTTGCGATCGATGAAGCGCCGCAGCGCCGCAAGTTCCGGGTACATCGGCAACACGCCATCGAGGTAGCCGAAGAATCGCGGAACGTCGGCCAGGTATTTCGGCTTGGCGTCGCGGTGGTTGAGCCGGGCGAAGATGCCGATCACCTTCAGGTGGCGCTGCACGCCGATCAGGTCGGCATCACGGCGGAAGCGCGCCAGCGTCGGGACCGGCAGGCCTGCTTCAAAGGCGCGCGCGTGGTATCGATCCAGCCAGCTGGACACGCTAGCCGCGGGCCAGCTCAGAAAGGCATCCTTGAACAGGCTCAGCGCGTCGTAGGCGATGGGGCCGCGCACCGCGTCCTGGAAATCCAGCACCGCGGGACCATCAGGCGAAGGCCCGTCTTGTACAGGCATCAAGTTGCGCGGCATGAAGTCGCGGTGCACCAGCACCTGCGGTTGCCCCAGCGCATTGTCGATTAGTAGTCGATACGCACCATCCAGTGCGTCCATGTCCTCGCAGTCCAGGGTCATGCCGAGGTCGCGACCGCAGAACCATTCGTCGAACAGCCGCAGTTCACGTGCCAGCATCGGCTCGTCGTAGGCGGGCAGGTCGGCAGGTGGCGCAATCGCCTGCAGCTTCAGCAACTGGGTCACCGCTGCGTCGAACAGTGCATCGGCGTTGCCGCTGTGGATCACATGCAGGTAGGTGTCCACGCCCAGGTCTTCCAGCAGCAGGAAGCCGGCCTCGACATCCTCCACCAGCACGCGTGGCACGCGCACGCCACCTGACTCCAGCAACCCGCGGATGACCAGCCATGGGCGCACGTCCTCTTTGTCCGGAGGCGAGTCCATCACGATGACGCTTCGAATCAAGCCAGCGCCGTCGGCCGCGTGCGTGCGCCAGTAGCTGCGGAAGCCGGCGTCCATCGACGCGCGCACCAGGGTGGCACCGGGCTCACCGAGCGTGTCGCGCGCCCATGCGTCGCGGGCGATGGCGCGGGGGTCTTGCAAGTGGTCAGGCGTACTCATGGCTAAAGGGTAAACTGCCGCATCGATCCCGGCGAGAGAAACGCGATGTTGAAGCTGCAACCGGTCTTGCTGTCAGGCGGTTCCGGAACACGTTTGTGGCCGCTCTCGCGCGAGGCCTACCCGAAGCAGTTCCTGGCCCTGGCCGGCGAGCGCACCATGTTGCAGGAGACGTGGGCCCGGGTGGCAGCACTGGCGGATGCCGCACCCATCGTGGTGGCCGGCGAAGACCATCGCTTCCTGGTCGCCGAACAACTGCGCCAGGTCGATGCGCCGACGCCGTCGATCCTGCTTGAGCCGGTTGGTCGCAACACCGCTCCGGCGATTGCCGCAGCCGCACTGCAGGCGATGCGCAATGGCGACGACCCCTTGCTGCTGGTGCTGCCGTCCGACCACGTGGTGCGCGATGCGGATGCGTTCCGAGACGCGGTGCGCAACTCGTCGGCGGCGGCCGAGCAGGGCGCGTTGGTGACGTTCGGCATCGTCCCGGATGCGCCGGAAACCGGCTTCGGTTACATCCAGGCCGAGCGCGGTGATGGGGTGACGCCAGTGCTGCGCTTCGTCGAGAAACCCGATGCCGCGACTGCGCAGGGCTATCTGGACGCGGGCGGTTATTACTGGAACAGCGGCATGTTCCTGTTCCGCGCCTCGCGTTACCTGGAGGAATTGCAGAAGTTCCGGCCTGACATCGTCGCTGGCGTGCGCGCTGCGTTCGAGGCCGCGCAACGCGACGGCGACTTCATTCGTCTCGATAAGGACGCATTCGCCGGATGCCCCGCGGATTCCATCGACTACGCGGTGATGGAGAAGACCGATGCGGCGATGGTGTTGCCGGTCGACATCGGCTGGAACGACGTGGGTTCGTGGTCGGCGTTGTGGAATGTCAGTGAACAGGATGCCGACGGCAACGCCCACCATGGCGACGTGATCGCAATCGACAGCCGCAACAGTTTTGCCCATGCGCGACGGCTGGTGGCACTGGTCGGCGTGGACGACCTGATTGTGGTGGAAACCGACGACGCGGTACTGGTCGTGCACAAGGACAAGGTGCAGCAGGTCAAGGACGTGGTGGCACAACTCAAGACGGAGCAGCGCACGCAGGCCGCGTTGCATCGCGAAGTGCATCGGCCTTGGGGCAGCTACGACTCCATCGATATCGGCGCTGGCTTCCAGGTCAAGCGGATCAAGGTGAAGCCGGGTGCGCGGCTGTCATTGCAGTCGCATACGCGCCGCGCCGAGCACTGGATCGTGGTCTGCGGCACCGCGCTGGTGACCCGCGACAACGATGTGTTCGAGCTGCACGCCAACCAGTCGACCTATATCCCGATTGGCGCCAGGCATCGCCTGGAAAATCCGGGCAAGGACATGCTGGAACTGATCGAGGTGCAGTCGGGCGATTATCTCGGCGAGGACGATATTGTCCGCTATGAGGATGTGTACGGGCGAGCCTGAGACTTGACCTGCTGCGCTGCCGTCGCTCGCGACGCTCAACTGGCACGCCTGGTTTTGCTGGTGCATTCTGTTAACCCAGTGTCGCCAACCACACGTCATCGGAGCCTTCGTTGACGCCTTCGAACAGGAAGGTCGACAGGTAGCGCTCGCCGGTGTCGGGCAGCATCGCCAACAGTACGGTGCCCTCGGGGGCTTTCTGCGCAACCTGCAGTGCGGCAGCGACTGTCGCACCTGCTGAAATGCCGACGAACAGGCCTTCCTCCTGCGCCAGCCGGCGCGCGGTGTCCCGGGCGAGCACGTCGTCGATCGGAATATTGTCGTCGAAAATCGTGCGGTCTAGCACCTCCGGTATGAAATCCGGTGTCCAGCCCTGGATCTTGTGCGGATGCCATTCGTCACCGGCCAGCAACGCCGCAACCGCCGGTTCCGTAGTGACGATCTTCAGGCCCGGCCGCGCCGCCTTGAGCACGCGCCCGGCGCCGCTCATGGTGCCGCCCGTGCCCCAGCCGCTGACAAAGTAATCCAGACGCTTGCCGGCGAAGTCGCTGAGGATTTCTGGTCCGGTGGTGGAGGCGTGGTAGTCGGGGTTGGCGGGGTTGCGGAACTGGTTGGCGTAGAACCAGCCGTGCTTCGCCGCGAGTTCCTCGGCCTTGCGTACCATGCCGGTGCCGCGCTCGGCCGCAGGCGTGAGAATGACCTTGGCACCGTAGGCGCGCATCAGCTTGCGACGCTCGATCGAGAAGCTCTCTGCCATCGTCGCGACGAACTTGTAGCCGCGCGCCGCGCAGACCATCGCCAGCGCCACACCGGTGTTGCCGGACGTCGCCTCGACCACAGTGTCGCCGGGCTTGAGCAGCCCCTTGGCCTCGGCATCCAGGACAATTGCGATCGCCAGCCGGTCCTTGACCGAGCCACCCGGATTGAACGATTCGACTTTGGCGTACAGGGTGACGTGCTTGGGCGCGACGCGGTGCAGCTTGACGATAGGGGTGGAACCAATGGTGTCGAGGATGCTGTCCTGAAGGCTCATGGCGATGTCCGAATGTGGAGGAACGAGTTGTCCGGCGTCCTGCGCGAGAAAGCCGACGGCAGGCATGGCAGGACATCTTGCGCCTGTAGTCGTTAAAGCGTCGCTACCGTACCGATCCGCGATTTGCCAGCGTTGCAGCAGCGCGGGTGCCGTTCCGTATTGCAGACGGGCAAGCGTCGGCAAGGCGGACAGGAGTAGCGGAAATCTCAGGCAACAAAAAAACCCCGCACTGCGGGGCTTTTTCTCTCACGCGCATGAATTTCAACGCTTCTTGCGCATCATCTCGTATACGAACAGCAACACGATCGCGGCCAGGATTGCGATGGCCCACATCATGAATCTGCTGGTGATGCCCAGCACCGGCGCCAGTTGACCACCGATCACGGCGCCGACGATGCCAAGCAGGATGGTCATGATCCAACCCATCGGATCCGCACCTGGTTTCAGCAAGCGCGCCAGCAAGCCAATGATCGCGCCAAAAAAAATGTACGCCAGAATTCCACTGAACATGAACCCTCCCAGAGATGTTGATGGATATCGTGGATGCCGCCGAACAATCCTAGCAGCAGCCGTGGTCGCCGTGCTGTTCACCGCCCGGGACCGCGGCGACGCCAGTCGTCTCGCCGCGCAGGCTGGCCGCATGGTGGGCGGTGATGACCCGCGCCACGCTGCTAGTGACCCGCTTGCCCATCGGGATGTGCAGGAATTCGTTGGGGCCGTGGGCGTTGGAATGCGGGCCGAGTACGCCGGTGATCATGAACTGCGCGCCGGGGAACTTCTCGCCGAGCATGCCCATGAACGGGATCGAGCCGCCTTCGCCCATGTACATCGCGGGTTGACCAAAGAATTCCTGGCTGGCCTGTTGAATCGCCGATTCCAGCCATGGCGACAGCGCCGGTGCATTCCAGCCGGTGGCTGCCTTCTCCAGTTTCAGGGTGACTTCGGCGCCATTGGGCGGATCGCGCAGCAAGGCTTCCTGCAGAAGCTCACCGCCGAGCTTGCCGTCCACCGTCGGCGGCAGGCGCAGGCTCAGTTTGAGCGCCGTGTGCGGGCGCAGCACGTTGCCCGCCGACGCCAGCGGCGGGATGCCGTCCGCGCCGGTGATCGACAACGCCGGGCGCCAGGTGCGATTGAGCACCAGCTCGGTGTTGTCGGTGGCCATCGGGCTCATCCCGGGCAGGAACGGGAACTTGTCATAGACCTCTGTGCCCAGCACTTGGGCGACCTTGGCCGCCTGCGCGCGGCGTTCGGCGGGAATCTCCGCATGCAGGCCATCGATCAGGATCTGGCCGGTCGCCTCATCCTCGATCCGCGACAGCAACTGGCGGATGATGCGGAAGCTCGACGGCACGATGCCGGACGCATCGCCGGAGTGCACGCCTTCCTCCAGCACTTTCACGGTGAGGTTGCCGCCGGCCATGCCGCGCAGCGAGGTCGTGCACCACAGTTGGTCGTAGTTGCCGCACCCC
>JBBSTP010000003.1:0-31463 GCA_038235795.1 Lysobacterales bacterium
GTCCAGGATGTGGCCCAGGACACCTTCATCCGCGCCTACCGGGCCATCGGCAGTTTCCGCGGCGACGCCCAGTTCTCGACCTGGCTGCACCGGATTGCGGTCAATACCGCCAAGAACCATCTTGTTTCCGGCAACAGGCGGCCACCCACCGACGACATCGATATTGAGGATGCCGAGCAGTTCGAGTCCGGCCTGCGCCTGCGCGACAACGACACCCCCGAACGCGAACTGATGCGCCAGCAGCTGGAACAAACCGTGCTGCGCGCGGTCGAAGAACTGCCACAGGAATTGCGCGATGCGATCACCTTCCGCGAAGTGGAAGGGATGAGCTACGAAGAAATCGCCGAACGCATGGACTGCCCGATCGGCACCGTGCGCTCACGGATTTTCAGGGCTCGCGAAGCCATCGACGAACGCATGAAGCCACTGCTCGAAAACGATGACCGCAAGCGCGCACACGCATGAGAACGGACGCATGAAGACAGGCATGAACAGCGAGAACGCCATGGATGCAACCGACCTGACTCAGTTGAGCAGCCGCGAACAGCTGTCTGCGTTGATGGATGGCGCGCTGCCCGCGGACGAAACCCGCTTCCTGCTGCGCAGACTGCAGCACGATGCATCGCTGGCCGAATGCTGGGAGCGCTGGCGATTGTCGGCGGAAGTGATGCGCGGGTTGGCGCCGGCGCAACGGTTGCCGGCGGATTTCGCTTCGCGGGTGGCGGCATCGTTGCGTGGCGAAGAGCGCAACGCGCCGGGCAAATCCGTGGTGCGCGCGCGCACGCCCGCGTGGTTGCGCTGGGGCGGTGGCGTGGCGATGGTGGCATCGCTTGCCGTGGCCGCGGTCATGATCCGACCGTCGGTGATGGACGCGCCTGCAGCAGCAGCCGTGGCGATTGCTGATGCTTCGCCCGCCTCGAACAAGGCGCCTGCATCGCAGGCACCGACCCAGGATCCCGCCGGCATGCCCTTGGGTTCGCAGGCTGCCGCACTGGCCACCGCCGTGGCGGTCACCGCCAAGCCCATGCGCAATGCACGTCGCGGTAATCAGCCTCGCGCGAATGACCAGGCGCCGAGCTCGCAGCCAGGCTTGCGCCAAATGCAGAAGATACGGTCAGAGATCGCCGCCAACGCCGCAATGTCGTCCTTGCTGCCACACGCCGAGATCGCGACCCGCCCATGGCCACGTGCGGTCCTGCCGCAATACGGCAATCCAGGCGTCACGGTGGGCTTTGGTGACAGCACCCGCGGCGCGGCGCCCTACAACCCGTTCCAGACGCGCAACAGCATCGACGTGTTGCCGCCGGCACTGATCGCTTCTCCGCAAGGTCAGGAAGCCGGTGCGCCAGAAGGCGACGAGGCCGGCAGCGCAGCGGGCAACGAACCACCGCAGTCCTGAGTCCGGATTGCGCGCGGTCTTGATCGCGCTCGTTTGAGTGCGTTCCCTGGCGCTTCCGGACATTCCAAACACCCATTCGACACACCGAAACCCACCGCAAACGAGGAATCGTCCACGATGCCCGTCGCCACCCGCCTGTCTGTGCTTCGTCCCGTCCTCCTTTCCGCCGCACTTGCGCTGGCCGTTGGCGGCGGCGTGGGCTGGTACTCGTCGGCGGCCGCGCAGTCGCCGCCGCAGGTAGCCGCAGCGCCGGCGCCGCAGCTGGTAGTCGGATTGCCGGATTTCACCCGCCTGGTCGATGAGGTCGGTCCGGCGGTGGTCAGCGTGGACGCGGAAGTCGGCAGCAAGCCGCAGGTCGCGCAGCAGCGCGGGCAGTCCCCGCAGATGCCGGGCGAAGACCAGATTCCGGAATTCTTCCGTCGTTTCTTCGGGCCCGACGGTATGCCGATGCCGGGCGCGCCCGGCCAGCCTGGCCAGCCCGACGCAAGGCCACGCGGGGTCTCGCAGGGTACCGGTTTCATCATTTCCGGTGACGGTTACGTGCTGACCAACCACCACGTGGTCGATGGCGCCGACACCGTGCGGATTCGCCTGGCCGATCGTCGCGAATTCACCGCCAAGGTCGTCGGCAGCGACGAGCAGTCGGATGTCGCCCTGCTCAAGATCGCCGCAACCGGCCTGCCGAGTCTGCGCATCGGCGATTCCAAGACCTTGAAGTCCGGGCAATGGGTGGTGGCGATCGGCTCGCCGTTCGGGCTGGATCATTCGGTCACGGCCGGCATCGTCAGCGCGGTCGGGCGGGCCAACCCCTACGCCAACCAGCGCTATGTGCCCTTCATCCAGACCGACGTGGCGATCAACCGCGGAAATTCAGGTGGCCCGCTGCTTGACACGCGCGGGCAGGTAGTCGGCATCAACTCACAGATCTTCAGCAATTCCGGTGGCTACATGGGGGTCAGCTTCGCGATCCCGATCGACGTGGCGATGAACGCCGTGCAGCAGCTCAAGGCGACCGGCAAGGTCACCCGCGGGCAGCTGGGCGTACAGATCCAGGCGATGGGTCGCGATGATGCAAAGGCGCTCGGACTGAAGGAAGCGCGTGGTGCGCTGGTCGCTGGCGTGGAGCCGGGCAGTGCGGCGCAGAGGGCCGGCATCTTGCGCCAGGACGTGATCAGCCGCGTCAATGGCGAGACGATCAACGATTCCAGCGACCTTCCGCCGATCATCGGCGCGATGGCGCCCGGCACCAAGGTCACCCTGGAGGTCATCCGAGATGGCAAGCCGCGTACGTTGACGGCCGTGCTCAACCAGTTGGACGAGCGCGCGGCGGCCGCGTCGCGAGATGGCGAGAACGAAAGTCCGCATCCACCCGCCGCCGCCCAGGCCAATGCGCTGGGTATCGTCGGCGAGGACATCGACGCCGCGCAGCGTCGCCAGCTCGGGCTGCAGCCGGGCGAGGGCGTGCTGATCGCGCGGGTGGAAGGCATCGTCGCGCGCGAGGCCGGCCTGCGCCCCGGTGACGTCATCCTGGCGGTTGGCCGCAACGATGTCGGCAGCGTGGGTGCGTTGAACGCGCAGCTGCGCGGCGCGGCGCCCGCACAGGCGGTCATGCTGCTGGTACGCCGTGGCGGCGCCACCCAGTACGTCACCATCAGCCCACGACAGGGGTGATCGCGCACGCCAATCAGGACCAGACTGCAGGGCAAAGCAGTGGGGGCGCTGTGCGATAATGCGCCGTTTACCCCCATGGCCGTGTTTCTTCGGCCCACTCGACCGAAGCAGCCCCTGTCCATGCAGCACGACGCCATGCGGAATATCCGCAATTTCTCCATCATCGCCCACGTCGACCACGGCAAGTCGACCTTGGCCGACCGCATCATCCAGCTGTGCGGCGGCCTGCAGGACCGCGAGATGGAAGCGCAGGTGCTGGACAGCAATCCGATCGAGCGCGAGCGCGGCATCACCATCAAGGCGCAGTCGGTGTCCCTGCCATACACGGCCAAGGACGGCGTGACCTACCAGCTCAATTTCATCGACACGCCAGGCCACGTTGATTTCAGCTACGAGGTCAGCCGCTCGCTGGCGGCCTGCGAAGGCGCGCTATTGGTGGTCGACGCGGCGCAGGGCGTGGAAGCGCAGTCGGTCGCCAACTGCTACACCGCGGTCGAGCAGGGCCTGGAAGTCGTACCGGTGCTCAACAAGATCGACCTGCCGACCGCCGATATCGAAAAGGTCAAGGAAGAGATCGAGGCGGTGATCGGCATCGATGCCGAGGACGCGGTGGCGATTTCAGCCAAGACCGGCCTCAACGTGATCGACGTGCTGGAGGCGATCGTCAAGCGCATCCCGCCACCGACGCCGCGCGACACCGACAAGCTGCAAGCGCTTATCATCGATTCCTGGTTCGACAATTACCTGGGCGTGGTCAGCCTGGTGCGGGTGATGCAGGGCGAGATCGCGCCGGGCAGCAAGATCCTGGTGATGTCGACCGGACGCACGCACCTGGTCGACAAGGTGGGCGTGTTCACGCCCAAGCGCACGGACCTGCCGAAGTTGCGCGCGGGCGAGGTGGGCTGGATCAATGCTTCGATCAAGGACGTGCACGGCGCGCCGGTCGGCGACACCCTGACCCTGGCCTCGGACCCGGCTGCGAAGCCCTTGCCGGGCTTCCAGGAAATGCAGCCGCGTGTGTTCGCCGGCCTGTTCCCGGTCGACGCCGAGGATTACCCGGACCTGCGCGAGGCGCTGGACAAGCTGCGCCTGAACGATGCCGCGCTGCGTTTCGAGCCTGAAAGTTCCGAGGCGATGGGCTTCGGGTTCCGTTGCGGCTTCCTCGGCATGCTGCACATGGAAATCGTGCAGGAACGGCTGGAGCGCGAATACAACCTCAACCTGATCAGCACTGCGCCGACGGTGATCTACGAGGTGCTCAAGACCGACGGCACCACCATGCCGATGGACAACCCGGCCAAGCTGCCGCCGATCAACCAGGTGCAGGAGATCCGCGAACCGATCATCCGCGCCAATATCCTGACCCCGCCGGATTACATCGGCAACGTGATCAAGCTGTGCGAGGACAAGCGCGGCGTGCAGGTCGGCATCACCTACATGGCCAGCCAGGTGCAGGTCAGCTACGAGCTGCCGATGGCCGAGGTGGTGCTGGATTTCTTCGACAAGCTGAAGTCGGTCAGTCGCGGCTACGCGTCGCTGGACTACCACTTCCTGCGCTTCGATGCCGGCCCGTTCGTGCGCGTGGACACCTTGATCAACGGCGACAAGGTCGATGCGCTGTCGATCATCGTGCATCGCTCGCACGCCGATCGCCGCGGTCGCGACCTCACCGAGAAGATGAAGGAGCTGATCCCGCGGCAGATGTTCGACGTCGCCATCCAGGCCGCGATCGGCGGGCAGGTGATCGCCCGCACCTCGGTCAAGGCGATGCGCAAGAACGTGCTGGCCAAGTGCTACGGTGGCGACGCGTCGCGCAAGAAGAAGCTGCTGGAGAAGCAGAAGGCAGGCAAGAAGCGGATGAAGCAGGTGGGCAACGTGGAGATCCCGCAGGAAGCCTTCCTGGCCGTGCTGCAGATGGACAACAAGTGATCGGCATGGGCCAGATCCGGATGGAGAGCGCGCAATGATGGTGTGGTTCGAAACGATCCTGGTCGTGCTGACGGCCTTGACCGGCCTGATCTGGCTGCTCGACAAGCTGTTCCTGGCCAAGCGCCGCGCCGCCGGCGCGGGCATGCTGGAAGATCCCAAGGAACCCGTCCTTGTGGACTACGCCAAGGCGTTCTTCCCGATCCTGGCGCTGGTGCTGGGCCTGCGCAGCTTCGTTGGCGAACCGTTCCGGATCCCGTCCAGCTCGATGATGCCGACCCTGCTGATCGGCGAGTTCATTTTGGTCAACAAGTTCGCCTACGGCCTGCGCTGGCCGATCTCCAACAAGAAATTCCTGGACATCGGCGAGCCGCAGCGTGGAGACGTGGTGGTGTTCCACCCACCGCACCATCCCAACGAAGACTGGATCAAGCGGGTGATCGGCCTGCCGGGTGATACGGTGGGCTACCACGACAATCAGGTCATCGTGAACGGCAAGGTCATGCCGTACAGGATCGAAGGCATCTACCAGGGTCCGGGCGGCGGCGACGACATGAGTGGCGCCACCAAGCTGACCGAAGGGTTGCCCGGCCGGCCACATTTTGTCCTGGAGCGCGAGGATCTTCCGTTCATCCCCCAAGGGGAAGGTGACTGGAAGGTGCCACAGGGGCATTATTTCGTCATGGGCGACAATCGTGACAACAGCGAAGACAGCCGCTTCTGGGAAACGCACTTCCTGCCGGAGGCCAACCTGCGCGGAAAAGCCTTCCTGATCTGGATGCACTTCGACCGCAGCGCCGATCATGTCGTGGACGTTTCACGGATCGGTACCCGTATCCACTAATGAATCCAGCGCACCCTCAAGGGGATCAGCAATGAATCGCAAGCACAGTGGCATGACCATGATCGGGTTCCTGATCACGCTGTCGGTCGTGATGTTGTTCGTCTACTGCGGGATGAAGATCGTGCCGATGTACACCGAGTACTACGCGGTCAAGAAGGCCTTGGCCGGGATTGCCGCGGAACCCGAGATCACCAACGCCCCAAAGGCGAAGATCCGCGAACTGTTCTACAAGCGCCTTTACATGAGTTATGCCAACAACGTGAAGGAGGACGCGCTGAAGATCGAAAGCACCGATACCGGCTACCTGATGACCGTGGACTACGAGCGCCGTGAGCAACTGATCGCCAATCTCGACGTGGTGGGCAAATACCATGCCGACCAGGCCTTGGTGCGCGGTGGCAGCAGCGCCAATTAATCCGGTCCCTGCGGTCTTCGCCGGCCATGCGTTTCGTGATGGCACGCTGCTGGCGCAGGCGCTGACCCATCGCAGCGCCGGCAGTCCTCACAACGAGCGCCTGGAATTCCTTGGCGATGCGCTGGTCAACCAGATCGTCGCTGAAACCCTATACCTGGACTGGCCGCGCGCCGACGAAGGCGCATTGACCCGCGCCCGCGCCGAACTGGTGCGTGAATCCGCGCTGGCCGGAATAGCCCGCGAGTTGGCCCTGGGAGAGCGCCTGATGCTGGGGCCGGGTGAAATGAAGACCGGCGGCCATCGCCGTGATTCGATCCTGGCCGATGCGCTGGAGGCCATGGTCGCGGCGATCCATCTGGATGTCGGGTTTGAAGCATGCAAGGCCGCGGTGCTGCCGTGGTTCGCGCCATTGCTGGCGGCACTGCCGCCGCCGAACAAGGTCGGCAAGGATCCCAAGACACGCCTGCAGGAATGGGTGCAGGCGCGCCAGCGCAGCCTGCCGGTGTATTCACTTATCGAGGAAGGCGGGGATGACCACGCACGTATTTTCAGGGTCGGCTGCACGTTGGCGGAGCCCGCCGTGAGTACCGAAGGCGAGGGCAGTTCGCGTCGCGCCGCCGAACAGCAGGCCGCCGACGCCGCGCTGCAGGCGATCGGCGCATGACCGCTGATTCCACGATAGCGACGCCGCGCAGTGGTGCGGTGGCGGTGATCGGCCGGCCCAATGTCGGCAAGTCGACCCTGGTCAATGCTCTGGTCGGGGCCAAGATCAGCATCACCTCCAACCGCCCGCAGACAACCCGGCATCGCTTGCTCGGCATCGCCAGTGTCCCCGGTGGCCAATTACAACTGGTGGATACGCCCGGGATCCACGGCGAAAAGGGCAAGCGCTCCGGCAAGGCGATGAACCGGATGATGAACCGGGCCGCGCGCGGTGCACTGGAAGGTGTGGATGCGGCGGTGCTGGTGATCGAAGCCGGCCGTTGGGATGCCGAGGACGGGTTGGCATTCGATGCCTTGCGCGATGGCGGCTTGCCGGTGGTGCTGGTGGTCAACCAGGTCGACAAGATCAAGGACAAGGCCGCGCTGTTGCCGTTCATCACCAAGGTCAGCGAGGGCCGCAACTTCGCCGCGGTGCATCCGTTGTCAGCGCTCAAGCGCAAGGGTCTGGGATCACTGGTGGAAACCCTGCTGGGTCTGATGCCCGAAGCGGCGCCTGAGTTTGGCGAAGACGAGATCACTGACAAGAGCCAGCGCTTTCTGGCCGGCGAACTGGTCCGCGAGCAACTGATGCGCCAGCTTGGTGACGAGTTGCCGTATGCGACCACGGTCGAGATCGAACAATTCGGGGAAGAGCCATCTCCAAAGGGCGGCGTGATGTATCGCATCGATGCCGTGGTCTGGGTCGAGCGCGAAGGCCAGAAGGCGATCGTGATCGGCAAGAAGGGCGAACGCCTGCGTGAGATCGGCACCCGGGCGCGCCTGCAGATGGAGCGCTTGTTCGACAGCAAGGTGTTCCTGCAGACCTGGGTGCGCGTGCGCGAGGGCTGGTCCGACGACGAAGCGGCACTTCGCTCGCTCGGTTACCACGACTGAGCCATGCAGCGCTTCGTCGGCGAGCCGGCGTTCGTGCTGCATGCGCGCCTTTGGCGCGAGACCAGCCTGCTGGTCGAAGTGCTGAGCGCCGACCATGGCCGCATCGGCCTGCTCGCGCGGGGCGTGCGCGGGCCAAAGCGTCACTTGCTGCGCGCGGCGTTACAGCCGCTGCAATCGATTCGTTTCGATGGCGTGCAACGCGGCGAGCTGGCCCAGCTGGCGTCCGCCGAGGCGATGGATGCTGCGCCGCTGCTGCAAGGCGATGCGGCGATGGCCGCGTTCTACATCAACGAGCTGTGCCTGCGTCTGGCGCCGCGCCAGGATCCGCAACCCGAGTTGTACGACGCCTACGCGCGGGTCCGCGAGCGCTTGCGCCAGCGCGAGCCGTTGGCCTGGACGTTGCGCCGGTTCGAACGCGAGCTGCTGCAGGCACTCGGCATCGGCTTCGAATTGCATCGCGATGGCGATGGCGCGACGCTGGATCCGGCCATGCGCTATCTGCTCGATCCCGAGCATGGGCCGAGGCGCGTACGGGATGATCGCGGCGGAGCGCGCCAGGCCGCAGCGACCGGGCGTGGCCTGCTGGCGCTGGCGGGCGACCAGAGGCCGGAACGCGAAGACCTGGCCAGCCTGCGACTGCCGTTACGCATGCTCCTGCTGCACTACCTCGACGGGCGCGGCCTGAAGTCGTGGGACATGATGGGCGAGCTGGGCCGCTTGCCCGGCCTGCGCTCAGGCTGACCCCAGCACGTCGTCGATCGCGAACTGCAATGCCTGCAGCGCATGCGGATCCAGTGGCGCAGCCTGCATCGCGCGCACGGCCTGTCCCAGCCGCGCTGCGCCAACGAAGCCGCAACTGGCGACCAGCCGATGCAGCTCATCGCGGACTTTGGCGTGATCGCCGTTCACGCTTGCCGCACTGATGCGGTGGCGTTGCCCGGGCAGTTCGCCCACGAACAGCCCGCGCAGGGCCTTTACATTTGATTGCTTTCCGTCAAGCGCAGCCAGCGCCGCGCCGTCGTCCCATACCGGCAGCTTGCCGCCACTCGGCAGGTCTGCAGCGGGCACCGGCAAATGCCGACGCAGCGCCTGCAGCAGGTCGGCGACGCCCAGCGGCTTGCACAGCACGTCGATGAAACCGGAGGCCAGCAGCTTCCGCGTCAGCGCCGGTTCGCGCGCGGCGGTATGCGCGAGTGCGGGCGCCTCCAGGCCGCGGTCGCGCAACGCCCGCAGCAGTGTTTCGCCTTGGCCATCAGGCAGGTGGGCATCGATCAGTAACAGCGCATAGTCGTGGCTGCCGGCGATTTCCAGCGCAGCGGACATGCTGACTGCCACATCCACCCGTGCCGGAACCAGGGACGCCGCTTCACAAAGAAAGGACGCGCTGACGGGATCGTCCTCGACCAGCAGGATCGTGGGGATGGGAGTTGCGGACAAATGATTCATCGCACCCTCGCGGTGGCTGGGTATGCTGCGCGCATGTCGCGGCCGATCTTACCCGTTCAACTCCTGCTGGCGGCGCTGCTGTGTGTAACGACCCCACTGCAGGCACGTGTGGCACAAGCACGCATCGCCAAGATCAGCACCGCGGTGGCCACGCTGGACCAGGTGCGGGTGCGACTTGATTGGCCGGCGGGCGCGGAAGCCGGCACGCTGGAGGTGTGGGCGGCAAGGATGGATGCGGATATTGGCTACAGCTACCGCGCCCTGCACTGGCAGTGCCGCTTGCGGCGCGTCGAAAACCAGGGCTGGGCCTGCGATGGCCAGGTGCGATCGGGTAAGGCGGAACCGCTGCGCCTGGCGGTGCGGTTCGATGCCGCCACCACCGAAGCGGTACTGGCGCAGGGCGCGGGGCGAATCGTGCTGGAACGAAGCGCCGCCAGCCCTGACCTGAGCCGCTTGGATTTGACCAGGGTGCCGATCACCTGGGCGAAGGTGCTGTTGGCCAAGGCTTGGCCAGAGGCTCGACTGACTGCTGGTCGGCTGGATGCGCGCCTGCTGATTGATGCCGGCAAGGATCGCCCGCTGCGCATCACAGGCCCGGTCAGCATCACTGGCGTGGGGCTGGAGACCGCCGATGCGAGTACCGCCGGTGAGCACCTCGGCGGCCGATTTGACATCGACTACCGCATCCTGCCGGCGCTGTCGCTGCTGACGGTGGAGGGGGAATTGCGTGGCGGCGAGTTCCTGACCGGCAATACCTTTGTCGCATTGCCGGCGTCGCCCATTGATGTGCGCATCGATGCCATCCAGCACGATGGCGCGGGGTGGGAATTGCCACGCATCGAGTGGCGTGATGGCGATGTGCTGCAGGCCGATGGCAGTGCCACATTCGGCGTGGACGCCGACCTGGACACGCTCGATATCGACATCCACAGCGCTGACATGACGCCGCTGAGCGGGCGCTACCTGTCCGGCTGGCTGGCCTTGTTCGGGCTCGGCGACATGGGCCTGACCGGCGCAATGGACCTGGACGTACAGGTGCGCGACGGCGTGCTGACCCAGGCCAACGCCCGGCTGCATGACGTCAACCTCGGCGATCCCGGTGAACGCTTCGTGTTCAATGGACTGCAGGGCGATGTGCGCTATTCCGCGGGTGCGCCGGTGACGAGTGAATTGCGCTGGGACAGCGGCAAGCTGTACGGCCTGGATTTCGATGCATCAACGCTGCCGTTCGAAAGCGAAGGCGGCCTGCTGAAGTTTCGCGAGGATGCGGTCGTGCCGGTGATGGGCGGACGCATGATCTTCCGCGATCTGGTGATCCGCCCGCCGCACGGCGAGTCCAGTGCTGACATCCGCTTCGCGCTGGTGCTTGACGACATCGATTTCGGTCGGGTGTCCAAGGCGCTTGGCCTGCCCGCGTTCCAGGGCCGGCTCAGCGGCACCATTCCCAACGCCCACTACGCCAACGAACGCGTCGATTTCGACGGCGGCCTGGCGATGCAGTTGTTTGATGGCCGCGTTGAAATCTCTTCGCTTGCATTGGAGCGGCCGTTCGGCAGCGCGCCCAGCCTGAGTGCAGACATCGCCTTTGATGATCTCGATCTTCTGCGGCTGACCGAGGTCCTCGACGTCGGCCGCATCACCGGTCGCGTGGACGGGCGTATCGATGGGCTGCGCCTGGTCGACTGGACTCCGGTCGCATTCAACGCCGTGATCCATACCGACAACAAGGCTGGCGGCAAGCAAAGGATCAGCCAGCGCGCGGTGCAGAACATTTCCAGCGTGGGCGACGCGTCGTTCATTGGCAGCCTGCAGGGCAGGCTGATCGGCCTGTTCGATGACTTCGGGTATCGCCGCATCGGCATCGCTTGCCGACTGGTCAACGAGGTATGCCAGATGTCCGGCCTGCGCGATTCAGACCGCAGTCAGGGCAGTAACAGCTTTACTATCGTGGAAGGCGCCGGAATCCCGCGCCTGACCGTGGTCGGCTTCAACCGGCAGGTGGATTGGCCCACCCTGGTGGAACGTTTGGCAGCGGTCGGGTCGGGCGAGGTGAAGCCGGTATTCGAATAGAATGGGTTGGAATGCAGCAGTTCGGGTTACACGCACACTAGGGAGTCATGCAATGAAGCAATGGTTGGGTATGCCGGTGGTCGGGGCGCTGTTGCTCAGCGCGTGCGTGACGATCAATGTCTATTTTCCAGCGGCCGAGGCCAAGGCCGCGGCGCGCGAATTCGTCGAAAAGGTCATCGACAACGCCGACAGCTCCCAGATCAAGGACAGCAGTGGTGGCGGCATGGCGATGCAACTGCGCAGCTTCGAGTTCGATTTATCGCGCGTTGACCTGTCCCGTTTTGACCCATTGATCCTGCTGGGCATCGGCTCCGCGCGTGCGCAGAGCGCGCCCGACATCAGCATCAAGACGCCGGCGATCCAGGCGATCCAGTCGCGGATGGAATCCCGTTTCGGCAGCACCCTGCGGGCGGGTTTCGATTCCGGCGCGCTCGGTTTCACCAGCGATGGCCTGATCAGCGTGCGCGACGCCGGCAAGCTGGAGCTGAAGGGTCGGGTGGCGATGAATGCGGCGGTGGCCGATGACAACCGCGACCGCAAGGCGGTCTATCGCGAGGTGGCAGTAGCCAACGGGCATCCCGAATGGGAAAGCCAGATCCGCGATGTGTTCGCCAGGCAATGGGTGGAGAGCGCTCGCAGCAGCTGGTGGTATCAATCCGGCGGGAGCTGGAAACAGAAGTAGCCGCCAATGATCGAGCAACTGCGCAAACGGCCCGCACACGCGGGCCGTTTGCATTTGCGCTTCTGCGACAATGACCGGCCATCCGCAACGACCGTTTCCGTGGCCCGACTCGACCATACTCCCAAGACCCTCGACATCGTCAATCTCACCCACGACGGCCGCGGCGTGGCGCGCTGGCCCGAGGGCCATGCGCAGGCGGGTAAAACAGTGTTCGTGGCCGACGCGTTGCCGGGTGAACAGGTCAGCGTGCAACAGACCGCGCGCTCGCGGAATTTCGACGAGGCGAAAACGCTCGAGGTACTTGTCGCATCGCCGGACCGGGTGACGCCGCGTTGCCCGAATTTCGGCGTTTGCGGTGGTTGCGTGCTGCAACACATGGCCGAAGACCAGCAGATCCTGGCCAAGCAGCGCGTGCTGCTCGACACTCTGCAACGCATTGGCCACGTGCAGCCAGCACAGGTATTGCCGCCATTGCGCGGCGATGCCTGGGGCTATCGACGCAAGGGCCGGTTCTCGGTTCGGCGGGTCGAAAAGAAAGACAAGACCCTGGTGGGTTTCCGCGAGCGGGATCCGCGCTTCGTCGCCGACATCGGCGAGTGCCACACGGTGGTGCCGCAAATCGGTTTCAAGGTCGCAGCCCTTGCCGCGCTGGTCGATGGCATGGATGCACGTGGCGACATCCCGCAGATCGAGTTCATCGCCGGTGCTGCATCCCCTGACGCGAGCGGCATCGCCTTGGTTTTCCGTCACCTGCTGCCGCTCAGCGATGCAGATCATGCCAAGCTGCTCGCGTTCGCGCAGGAACACGACTTCAGCATCTTCCTGCAGCCGGGTGGCCTGGAGTCGGTGCGCCCGCTCGTTGGCGAGGCGCCTGAACTTGCCTTTCACCTCACCGCATGGGACGTGGACCTGCAGTTCAAGCCGCTGGATTTCATCCAGGTCAATGCCAAACTCAATGAAGCGATGATCGCGCGCGCGCTGGAATTGCTGGACGTGCAGCCGGGTGAGCGCGTGCTGGATCTGTTTTGCGGGCTGGGTAATTTCACCTTGCCGCTGGCGCGGATCGCCGGTGATGCGGGTGGCGTGGTGGGCGTGGAAGGTGATGCCGGACTCGTGCAGCGCGCGCGCGCCAACGCCGAGCGCAACGGCCTGCGCAACGTCAGTTTCCACTCCGCTGACCTGACCAAGGACCTGGTCGGCCAGCCATGGCTGAAGGCGCAGCCTTCGACGGGTTCGTATGACAAACTGCTGCTGGATCCCGCGCGCTCCGGCGCGATCGAGGTATTGAAGCAATTCCCGTTGAAGGGGCTCAAGCGGATCGTGTATGTAAGCTGCCATCCCGCCTCGCTGGCGCGCGATGCCGGGTATCTGGTCAACGAAGCTGGCTGGACGCTGCAGGCGGCCGGGGTGATGGACATGTTCCCGCATACCGCGCATGTCGAATCCATCGCCGTGTTCGAGCAGGCCTGAGCCGCGATGGGCATCGAGATCGAACGCAAGTTCCTGCTAACCAACGACGACTGGCGCGCTGCTGCGCATGAAATCGTGCCAATGACGCAGGGCTACCTCAACGATCTGCACGCCGTCGATAGCGGCGCGATGAACACCTCGGTGCGGGTGCGCATCGAAGGCGAACAGGCGCGGCTCAACATCAAGTCGCGCGAGCTCGGCGCCAGTCGCCAGGAATTCGATTACCTCATCCCGATGGACGAGGCGCGCGCCTTGCTGGCGCTATGCGTGGGCGGGGTGATCGACAAGCGCCGCCATCTGGTCCAGCACGCCGGGCATCTGTGGGAGATCGACGAATTCCTCGGCGACAACGCCGGCCTGGTGGTCGCCGAGATCGAACTGCAGCGAGAGGACGAAGCCTTCCAACGCCCTGCTTGGCTGGGCGCGGAAGCTACCCACACGCTGCGCTACTACAATCTGGCATTGGCCTCGCGGCCATACGCGCAATGGGACGAGGCCGAACGCCTCGCCACCGACTTGAAGGAAACCTGAGCATGTTGGGGATTGGCATCGCCGGACACCAACTCACGTCGCAGGAACGCGACTGGTTGCAGCACGACGCCTGCGCGGGCGTCGTCCTGTTCTCGCGCAACTTCGCGTCGAAGGCGCAGGTCATCGAACTCACCCAGGCGATCCGGGATGCGGCGCCGCGCCCGCAGCTTGTATGCGTGGACCAGGAAGGCGGCCGGGTGCAGCGCTTCCGTGACGGCTACAGCAATTTGCCACCGCTGCAGGGCTTCGACGCGCTGTATCGACGTAATGCAGCGAGTGCACTTGCGTTGGCAGTCCAGCACGCGTGGCTGATGGCAAGTGAAATCCGCGCGACCGGCATCGACCTCAGCTTCGCGCCGGTTGTGGACCTGGGCCGTGGCAATCGCGCGATCGGCAATCGCGCATTCTCGCCGGATCCGCAAGTGGCCGCCCACTTCACTCGCGCCTACGTCAACGGTATGCACGATGCCGGTATGGCCGCCACCCTCAAGCATTTTCCCGGGCATGGATCGGTGCTGGAAGACACCCATTTCGACGAGGCCGTGGATGACCGTTCGCTGGATGATCTGCGCACGCTCGATCTGGTACCGTTCGTGGCCGGCATTGAAGCGGGCGCCGAGGCAGTGATGATGGCGCATGTGGTGTATCCACAGGTCGCGCCGGAACCGGCCGGCTATTCGCCGCGCTGGATCAAGGACATCCTGCAAAAAGAATTGGGATTCCGTGGTGTCGTGTTTTCCGATGACATCGGCATGGCCGCGGCGTTTTCCGCAGGCGGAATCAAGTCACGCATCGATGCGCACCTGGACGCGGGCTGTGACGTCGTCCTGGTCTGCCATCCAGGGCAGGTGCAGGAGTCGCTGCGCGCGATGGATGGACGCACCTCCGATACGACGCGCTTGAGCGGCTTGCGGGGTCGCAAGGCGGAAGCCTGGAAGGGCCTGCTTGCCGATGCGCGCTATTCTCAAGCGCAGGCACGGATGTGCGACGTTCCGGTCGCGACCCTCGATGCCGGCGCCGAATCCGGCGCCAACGAAGTCGGGAGTACTGCATGAGCACACCAAAACTGGCCGATGCACTGGCGACTGCGCGCGTGGTGCACGACCGAGAGCCGCTGGAAGCGGCGATCCTGCGCATGGCCGATGAAATTCGCGAGGCGTATGCGGATGGCGAGGTGCCGCTGTTCCTGACCGTGATGAACGGCGGACTTCCGTTCGCCGCGCAGCTGGCGTTCGCGCTGGGCGAGCGTGGCCTGGACCTGCACTTCGATTACCTGCATGCCACCCGCTATCGCGGACAGACCAGTGGTTCGGGCCTGGCCTGGCTGCATCGCCCGGCAACCCCGATGCAGGGGCGCAAGGTCTTGCTGGCCGACGACATCCTCGATGAAGGCCACACCCTGTTGGCAGTCAAACACTGGTGCGAGGACCAGGGCGCGTCCGAAGTACGGATCGCGGTGCTGGCGCAGAAGGTCCACGACCGGTGCGTAGAAGGTATCTGCGCCGACCACGTCGGCGTGGAAGTGCCGGATGCGTATGTGTTCGGCTACGGCATGGACTACCACGAGCAGGGCCGAAACCTGCCCGCCATTTACGCGTTGTAGGATTGCCGTGGGCGCATTCGATTGCGCCGGTGCTGAAAGGCCGGACACGCCGTGAATACGTCCCTGCAGGCTTCTCGGCGACATCCATGTCGCCGAAAGTCCGTCCTTTCACCACCCGCACATGCATGCGCCATCGCAATGTTCCGCTGGTCGAACGTGGAGGAATCTTTTATGTCGATCGATCTCGCCGTCATAGGCGGCACCGGCGTGTATGCACTGGGCGAACTCGCCGATGTCGAGACCCACCAGCCGGTCACGCCGTATGGCGCGCTGTCCGGGCCGATCCGGGTCGGGACCTATGCCAGCAAGCGGGTGGCGTTCCTCGCGCGGCACGGCGAAGGGCATTCGCTGCCGCCGCACAAAATCAACTATCGCGCCAACCTCGCCGCGTTGAAGGCGATCGGCGCCTCGCGCGTCCTCGCCTTGAACACGGTTGGCGGCATTACCGGACATTGCGGCCCGCGGGTACTGGCCTGTCCGGAACAGCTGATCGACTACACCTGGGGCCGCATTTCGACAACGTGCGAAGAACCCGGGACCGAGGTGCTGCATGTCGACTTCGGCGATCCGTACACACGCGCATTACGGGAGCAAATTGTGGCCGCCGCAGCGCGTACATCGGTCGCACTGGTGGATGGCGGTTGCTACGGCGCGACCCAGGGCCCGCGCCTGGAGACGAAAGCGGAGATCGCACGCATGCGTCGCGATGGCTGCGACCTGGTCGGCATGACCGGCATGCCGGAGGCCGGACTGGCGCGCGAGCTGGGCCTGGACTACGCATGCCTGGCGATCGTCGCCAACTGGGCGGCCGGTGCTGGCCCCCATCCGGACGAAGTGATCACCCTGCAGGACGTGCTGGACAACGTAGCGGCGGCGATGGATGGCGTGCCGCGGCTGCTGGGCGAATTACTCGCGTCCTGATCCAGAGCCTTCAACAAGCCGAGTCGAAGCAGGCTCTCGGCGGTCGCCACGTGTGCCGCACGAAATCGCAGTGACGCACCGCATCGGTCGAGCCAGCATCACCGGTCAGATCCGCACCTACGAAGCCGCTGCCGCCGGTGACCAGGACCGTGCTGATGGGATCGCCCGCGTCAATCGAGGAACTGCAGGCGCGCGAGCTCGGCGTACAGGCCGTCCTGCGCCAGCAATTGTTGATGCGTACCTTCGGCGACGATGCGGCCCGCATCCATCACCACGATGCGGTCCGCCATCAGCACGGTGGCCAGGCGATGCGCGATCACCAGCGTCGTGCGCCCGGCCATGAGGTTTTCCAGCGCGTGTTGCACCGCGCGTTCGCTCTGCGCGTCGAGCGCCGATGTCGCCTCGTCCAGCAGCAGCACCGGCGCGTCCTTGAGCAGGGCACGGGCGATGGCGACGCGCTGCTGCTGGCCGCCGGACAGGCGCGTGCCGCGTTCGCCCAGTTCGCTGGCAAAGCCCTCCGGCAACGCATCCAGGAAGTCGTCGGCCTCGGCGGATTCGGCAGCCTGGCGGATTTCGGCGCCGGTTGCGTCCAGACGGCCATAGCGGATGTTGTCAGCTGCGCTGGCGGCGAACAGCGTGGGTTGTTGCGGCACCAGCGCAATCGCGTCCCGCAGGGATGCCGGATCCAGCGCGCGCAGATCGATTTCATCCAGGGTGATATGGCCTTGTTGCGCGTCGTGGAAGCGCAACAGCAGGGTGAACACGGTGCTTTTGCCGGCGCCGGACGGGCCGACCAGCGCCACGGTTTCGCCAGGTTGCACGCGCAGGCTGAACCCCTCAAGCGCCGGGAAGTCCGGGCGTTGCGGATAGTGGAATGTGACATCGTCGAACACGATGTCGCCGCGTATCGGCGATGGCAGCGCCAATGGGCTCTCGGGCGCAACGATACCCGCCGTTTCCTGCAGCAGGTCGTTGATCCGGCCCATGCCGCCCGACGCCTTCTGCAGTTCGTTCCAGACCTCGGCCAGCGCCGCCACCGACCCGCCGCCAAACAGCGCGTACAACACGAACTGGATCAGCGTGCCCGCGCTCATGCGGCCGGCGATCACGTCATGCGCGCCCGACCACAGCACCAGGGTGATCGCGCCAAAAAAGAGGGTAATGGTGGTGCCGGTCAGCAGCGCCTGCGCGCCGATCCGCTTGCGTGCGGTGTCCACGGCCGTGGCGACGGCACTCGAGAAGCGGTCGCGCTCGTACTCCTCGCGGGCGTGCGCCTGCACCGTGCGTACCGCACCAAGGGTTTCGGTGGCCAGTGCATTGGCGTCGGCGATGCGATCCTGGCTGCTGCGCGAGATCTTGCGGATCTTGCGTGCGCCGAAGATCACCGGGATGACTGCCGCCGGGATGCCGACCAGGGCCCAGGCCGCGAGTTTCGGACTGGTGACGAACAGCATCACCAACGCGCCAACGGCGGTGATGCTGCTGCGCAGGGCGATGGACATCACGCTGCCGATAATGTTGCGGACCAGTTCGACGTCGGAGGTCAGGCGCGAGACCAGTTCGCCACTGCGGGTGCGGTCGTAAAAGCCGGCATCAAGACTGATCAAGTGGGCATACAGTTGGGTGCGCAGGTCGGCGACCACGCGTTCGCCGAGCAGGGACACGAAGAAGAAGCGCGTCGCAGTGCCCGCCGCGAGCACCAGGGCCACCACGAACAGCAGCAGGAACGCCTGGTCGATGCTGCCCGCGCTGCCGCTGCTGAAGCCGTCGTCGATCATGGTGCGGAACGCAACCGGAAGGCTCAGCGAGGCCGCCGAGGACACGGACAGCGCCAGCAGCCAGGCGATGAACAGTCCGCGATGCCTGCGCACGAAGGGCCACAAGGCGCGCAGGGAACCGATGGGCGCCTTCGGCGCCGGCGTGGGGGAGTTCATCCCCCATGGTACCGGTGCGGCGGTGGCGACCGCAGCTCAGGGCTTGCTTTCGAGCGCTTGCAGTGCGGCGGGCAATGCGGCATCCGGGTAGCGGCGTCTGAATTCGGCCAGGCTGGCCTTGGCGTCCATCACATTGCCCTGGTCCAGCAATTGCCTGATGCGTTGCAACCACGCGTCGCGCACCGCGGGGGAATCCACGGTAGCTGGTGGAACGCTGTCGTCGGGATCGTCGACGAAACCGGCGTCGGCAGCCATCTCGGCCTCGTCGACCACCACCGGCGCCGCTGGCATAGGACGTGCAGGCGCGGGTTGGGTCGGGCGCGCAGCATCTGCCATGCGCGGCGTGCCGGCAGTGGCAGGCGCGGCATCGCGCGACAGACTTTCTAGGGTTTTTTCGGTTGCGGGCTTGGCGACGCCGGTATTGGCGGCACGCTCGCGAGCCTGGGAGTCTGACGCGTTGACGCCAAATGCTGCTGCGTAGGGGAGCGAGGTAGGCGCAGGTGGCGGGGTTGCAGCGGAGGCGGGCGCTTGCATCGGCTGCGGCGTCAACACGGATTCCCTTGCCGATGCTGCCGACGCATCCACGGGCAACGTGGTGTGTTGGCGGGCGAGTGGCGTCGTTGCCGACGCGGCAGGCTTGGCCTGCTCCAACCCGGACGACTGTTGCATCGGAAACGTCTGCGGCGGCGCTGGCGGCTCGATCATGCGCACGGCCTGTGTGTCATCGATGTTCGCGCTGTCCGCTTGTGCAGCCGGTTGCGTGATGTCTGGTCCTGGCGCGGGCAGCGGACGCAAGCGCCAAACCAGCCCAACCGCCAGCAGCAACGACGCCGCCAATGAAAGAGGGGCGATCCAGCCAACCTGCGGCCGCGCGGGCTTTCGCGTCGGGCGTGCTGGCTGCAGCGCCGCACTTGCCGCGGCGAGGATGCTTGCATCAAGGTCCGGGCCCGGATCGCTGCGGCCATGCAGGCGCGGCAGCGCCTGGGCCAAGGCGCGTTCCTCGGCGTTCAATGACCGTGGCGGTTGTGGCGAGCGCCGGTTCATGCCGGCAGCCTCGCGCGCAGTTTGTCCATCGCATAGCGCAGGCGCGACTTCGCGGTCTCGCGGCCGACGCCGGTGACTTCGCCGATTTCATCCAGGGTCAATTCCTGCTCCAGGCGCAACAGCAACACCTCGCGTTGTTCCTCGGGTAGTTCGTCCAACGCCAGCTGCAGCTCGCGCCGGCGCTCGAATTCGGACACTACCCGTTCCGGTGTGTCGGGATCGGCAAGACGCGCGGCGCGCTGGTCGGCATCCGCAGGCGCTGACGGGCGGTGCTTGGCGGCGCGCCAGTGGTCGTGCAGGCGATGGTGGGCGATGGTGTACAGCCAAGTCGAGAAACCGGGCTTGGGCGTCCAGCCGCTGCGCGCACTGATCACCCGCTGCCAGACGTCCTGGAAAACCTCGTCGGCCAGCCCACTGTCACGCAGCCGGCGCAGCAGGTAGCGGTATAGGCGCCCGCGGTGGCGCGCGTACAACTGTTCGAAAGCACCCGGATCACCCGCCGCATAGGCGAGCATCAGGGTCTCATCGCTGGCGTCCAGGGCGTCCATGCACGCCAGAGTACGGACTGCCGGGGGCGCAGGATAGGGCGAGAACAGCGATTGGGCGAGGTTGCCGACTGGATCCATGTAGGAGCCAACGTACGCCATGGCCGAAAAGGGTTTCCGGTCGTGGCGCCGACCTGCGTTACACACAGTATGCTCTCTGGATGAACGGGGTCCGGATCGTGCAATTGCCAAATGGCGTTACTGGCGCCGAAGACGCGCGAACGCCCCAGGGCGGGCATGACAGCGCCGGACTGGGCAAACAGGACCTGATCCGGCTGCTGCAGGACGCGGACCAGCGTATTGACTCACTGCGCCGGTCGGAACGACTGCAACAATCGCTGTACGAGATCGCGGACCTGTCCGGCGGCGGCCAGGACATGCAGGACATGCAGGACATGCTCAGGCGGATCCATGCGATCGTCGGCGAGCTGATGTACGCGGAGAACTGCTACATCGTGCTGTACGACGAATACCGGCAGAAGATCCGCTTCCTGTATTTCGTCGACAAGCTCGACACCTTCGTCAACGACCCCGATGCCGATCTCGATTTCGACGAGGCCGATGCCAACCTGACCGTGGCCTTGTTGCGCAGTGGCGAGGCGATGCGCGGCCCCTCGCGGGAACTCCGGGAGCAGCGCGGGATCACCAGCGATCCGAGCAACGGCCCGGACAGCGCCGACTGGATGGGCGTGCCGATGTTGCGCGAGGAACAAGTCGTGGGCGGCATCGTGGTGCAAAGCTACGAGCGGCCGGAGGTTTACAGCGACGACGACCGGGCGCTGTTGGCCTACGTGGCGCAGCACGTGCTGACCGCGCTGGACCGGCGGCACACGCGCGAGCAACTCGAGGCGCGGGTGGAGGAACGCACACGTGAACTGAGGCAGGTCAACCTGGACCTGCATGCGGAAGTGCTGGAACGCCAGCGCGCGCAGGAATTGCAGCGCACGCTGTTCCGCATCGCCGAACTGTCGATGACCAGCGACAGCCTGGAACGCTTCTATGCCGAGATCCACAAGGTGGTCGGCGGACTGTTGTACGCGCGTAATTTCTACATTGCGATGTTGTCGTCGGATGCAAGCATGCTGGAGTTCTCCTATTCGGTCGACGAGCGCGATACCACCCGCGAGCCACGCAGGATCGCGCACGGCCTGACCGAATACGTTCTGACCAGCGGCAAGCCATTGCTGGCCGATCGCCGGCGGATCGCGCAGCTGGAATCGTCTGGCAAGGTCATCAGTCATGGCACGTTGGCGCATTGCTGGCTGGGCGTGCCGCTGCTGCATGAAGACAAAGTGGTCGGCGTGATCGCGGTGCAGAGCTATTCGCCGGAGGTCATGTTCAACGTCCGTGACCAGGAGTTGCTGACGTTCGTTGCATTCCACATTGGCAGCGGCCTGGCCCGCAAGCAGGCGCAGGACCGGTTGATCCTCGCCCATGCCGGACTGGAGCAGCGGGTCAGCGAGCGCACCCGCGAACTGGCCCAAGCCAACTCCGAACTGCGGGAGCAGATCGGCGAGCGCGTGCGCGCCGAGCGCAAGCTGATCCACCAGGCCATGCATGACGCATTGACAGGGTTGCCCAACCGCACCCAGCTGCTGGAACGACTGGATCGCGCGATCAGCGCCGTCCGCGTGGAACCTGGGCGCATTTTCGCGGTGCTGTTCCTGGACCTGGACCGGTTCAAGCTGGTCAACGACAGCGTTGGCCATGCGGTTGGCGACGAACTGCTGGTTGAGGTAGGCCGACGCATCGTGGGCACGGTGCGCGGCGACGACGTGGTGTCGCGCTTGGGCGGCGACGAATTCGCGATTCTTGCCGAGGGCCTGGACGGCCCGGCGATGGCCGAGGAACTCGGGCGCCGGATCCTGGCGGCGCTGGGCGCGCCGGTCTGGATCGCCGGGCGCGAACTGTTTCCGACCGCCAGCATCGGGATTGCGATGTGGGAGTCGGGCTACGCCACTGGCGAGGAAATGCTGCGTGATGCCGATGCCGCGATGTACCGCGCCAAGGGCGATGGCCGCGACCGTTGCATGCTGTTCGACGAAGGCATGCGCGAGGAGGCGATGCGTACCCTGGACCTGGAAGCGGACCTGCGCCGCGCGATCAACAACGACGCGTTCGAGCCGTATTACCAGCCGATCGTGCGCACGGCCGATGCCCAGATCGTGGGTTCCGAAGCATTGCTGCGCTGGCGGCACGACCAGCGTGGCCTGCTGGCACCGGGTGAGTTCCTTGACGTGGGCCAAGACAGTGGCTTGATCGAACAGGTCGATTGGCAGGTGTACGCGCGGGTCATCAACGACATGGCGCACCACCACGCGCCAGGCTATGTGGCGATCAATGTATCGCCGCGACACTTCCGCTCGCTGGACTTCGCCGAGCGCCTGCTGGGCCTGCTGGAAGCCGCGCGGGTCGACCCGCCCCGGCTGCGCATCGAGATCACCGAGGTCGCCCTGCTCGACGACGCGCCACGCATCAGCGAAACCTTGAACCTGCTGCGCGAACGCGGCGTGCTGGCCCAGCTTGACGACTTCGGCACCGGCTTCTCGGCGCTGTCCTACCTGCATCGTTTCCCGATCGCCGCGCTGAAAATCGATCGCAGTTTCGTCGCCGATCTGAGTGGCGATGCCCGCAACGAGAGCGTCGCGGTGATCCGCGCGATCGTCGCGCTGGCCGGCAGCCTGGGCATCGAGATCATTGCCGAAGGCGTGGAAACCCTGGCCCAGCGCGATCGCCTGCGCGAACTGGGCTGCACCTATGCGCAGGGCTTCCTGTTTGGCCGGCCGATGCCGCTCGAGCATTGATCGCGACGACGAGTCACCCAGTGCTCAGCCCGCGGTTTTCAGCCGCGCAGTTCTCAGCCGCTTACTTCTCAGCCGCTTAAAAACAGCGAACGCGGACCCAGGCAGCTTGCTCTCGCGTCGGATGTCCTTCTCAAGTGTCCGACTCCTTGGCTTCGACCAGGACCTGCAGGCGCCCGTTGTGCAGGCGTGCATCCAGCCTGTCACCGATGGCAGCATCGTCCACGCTGCGCACGATGCGGCCGTCGCCGTGCTGGAGGATGCTGTAGCCGCGAGCGACCGTGGCCAACGGGCTGATCGCATGCAGCGAGCGCGCAAGGCCGCGCAGGTGCAAGGCGTCCTGTTGCAGGCGTCGCGCCATCAGCGCCTGCGGACGACCTTGCAGCGATGCCAGACGCTCGCGCAGGCGCGCAATCCGCCGGTGCGGATGGCTGGCACGCAATACGCTGTAGGCATGGCGCAGGGAGGCGCGGTCGCGCTCCAACCGGCGCTGCATGGCATTGGCCAGCCGCGCGTTTGCCTGCCGTGCGCGCTCGGCCAATGCTGACAGCCGGGCCTGCGGGCGCAGGGCGTGCAGGCGCAGGAAGGCGCGATCGGCTCGCTGGCTGCGTTCGCGCAGCGCATGCTGCTGCAGATTGGCCAGCCGTCGCTGCAATGCGTCCAGGCGTGCGGCCAGTGCCGCGCGATCCGGGACCAGCAATTCCGCCGCGGCCGACGGCGTAGGCGCACGCAGATCGGCGGCGAAGTCGCTGAGCGAGAAATCGGTTTCGTGGCCGATCGCACTGACCACAGGCACCGGACTGGCGGCGATCACGCGGGCCAGCGCCTCGTCGTTGAAGGCCCACAGATCTTCCAGCGAGCCACCGCCGCGCGCGAGCAAAATCGCGTCGTAGCGTCCGCAGGCGATCGCACGTTGCAGCATCACGCGAATTTGCGCTGCAGCAGTGTCGCCCTGTACCGCCACCGGCAGCAGGTCGAGTTCGACCAGCGGAAAACGCCGGCGCAATACGCTGACGATGTCGCGGATCACCGCGCCGCTGGGGGAGGTCAGCACCGCCAGCCGACGCGGCCAAGCGGGTAAGGGTCGCTTGCGGGTGGCATCGAACAGGCCTTCGGCTTGCAGCCGCGCCTTGAGTTCATCCAGCGCGCGGCGCAAGGCGCCTTCGCCAGCTTCCTCCATAGAATCCAGCACCAGCTGGTAGTCGCCGCGCGCCGCATACAGGGTCAAACGGCCACGTGCGAGTACGCGCAAGCCTTCGCGCGGCGCGAACCGCAGCCATTGGCTTTTGGGCTTGAACAACGCGCACCGAACCTGCGCGCGGGCGTCCTTGAGGGTGAAATACAGGTGACCGGAACCCGGTCGCGACAGATTGCCGATTTCGCCCTCCACCAGCACCAGCGGGAAGGCACCTTCCAGCAGGTCGCGCGCCAGCGTGTTCAGCTGGCTGGGGGTGAGGATGTGCTCGTCCATGCGGATATCGTAAAGGCTGGAACTGGCGCGAGGGTGACGGCGCCTACCGGTGCGTGTTCGCTACGCGGCTCGAAATGCCGCTTCGCGAGGCACGCCCCGGTCTCGCCGTCACCGGTAAACTTGCGGCATGGACGAGACTCCGAACACTAATTCTCCCTGCCGCACTGATCAGTTCGGTCCTGCATCGCGCCGCGCGACCCGCCAGGTCGTGATCGGTGGGGTGAAGGTGGGGGGCGATGCGCCGGTGGTGGTGCAGTCGATGACCAATACCGACACCGCCGATATTGCATCGACCGTGAAACAGGTCGGCGAACTCTGGCGGGCAGGCTCGGAGCTGGTGCGGGTCACGGTCAACAACGCCGAATCCGCCGCGGCGGTGCCGCGCATTGTCGAAAAGCTCGAGATGATGGGCATCCGGGTGCCGATCATCGGCGACTTCCACTACAACGGGCACACCCTGCTGGCCAACGAGCCGGCCTGCGCCGGAGCCCTGGCCAAGTACCGGATCAACCCCGGCAATGTCGGCTTCGGCAAGAAGCGCGACACCCAGTTCGCGCAGATGATCGAATTTGCGCTGCAGTACGAAAAGCCGGTGCGCATCGGCGTCAATTGGGGCTCGCTGGACCAGTCGCTGGCCACCCATTTGATGGACGAAAACGCGCAGCGTGCAGAACCCTGGGATGCCGGGCGCGTGCTGCGCGAGGCCTTGATCCGCTCGGCACTGGATTCGGCGCAGCGGGCGGTCGAGCTGGGCCTGTCGGCCGAGCGCATCGTGCTCAGTGCCAAGGTGAGCGGGGTGCAGGAATTGATCGCAGTCTATCGAGACCTGGCCGTGCGCAGCGACTTCGCCCTGCACCTGGGCCTGACCGAAGCCGGCATCGGCAGCAAGGGCATGGTTGCGTCCAGTGCCGCGCTCGGCGTGCTGCTGCAGGAAGGCATTGGCGACACCATCCGCATCTCATTGACGCCCGAACCCGGCGGTGCCCGCACCCAGGAAGTGATCGTCGCCCAGGAACTCCTGCAAACGATGGGACTGCGTGCGTTCACGCCGATGGTCACCGCCTGCCCAGGCTGCGGACGCACCACGTCGGAGTTTTTCCAGGAGCTGGCGCAGGTCGTGCAGGAACATGTGCGCGCGCGCATGCCGGAATGGAAGATCAGCCACCCGGGCGCGGAGAACATGACCCTGGCGGTGATGGGCTGCATCGTCAATGGGCCCGGTGAGTCGCGCCACGCCAACATCGGCATCTCGCTGCCCGGGACCGGCGAAACGCCGGCCGCGCCGGTGTTCGTGGACGGTGAAAAGACCGTCACGCTGCGGGGTGAGAACATCGCACGCGAATTCGTCGCACTGATCGATGGCTATGTCGAACGCACCTTCGGGCGTACCCATGCACCCATCAAAGACCCCGGTTGAGCTGGCCAGCACCGCAAGCGCCGACGCGCGCTTCGGCGCCGCGTTCCTGCGCAGGCACTGGCGGCGCCTGCTGTTGGTATTCGCGGGCGTGCTGCTGCCGCTGTGGGGGTTTGGCGAACTGGCCGAAGACCTGCGCGCCGGTGAGGTATTCTTCTTCGATGCGCCACTGTTGCAGTTCGCGCACACGCTCGCTCGCGCTGGCTGGGACACGTTCTTCGTGCGGATGTCGGCGATCGGCTATGTGTATGGCGTGGTGCCGATGGACATCGTGCTGGTGCTGGTGTTGGCGGTTCGGCGCAGGTTGAGCGAGGGCCTGTTCGCGGGCCTTGCCTTCGTTGGTTCCGCCTTGCTCAACCTGGGCGCCAAGCAGTTGTTCGCGCGCGCGCGGCCCACACTGTGGGAATCGATCGCGCCCGAGTCGAGTTTCAGCTTTCCCAGTGGCCACGCGATGGGGTCGATGACCCTGGCTGCAGTGTTGGTCCTGCTGGCCTGGCGTACGCGCTGGCGCTGGCCGGTCGCGATCGTGGCGTCTGCGTTCGTTGCATTGGTGGGCCTGTCGCGGGTGTACCTGGGCGTGCATTACCCGTCCGACATCCTTGCCGGCTGGACCGCCGCTTTGGTCTGGACTGTGGGCATGTACGCGCTCGTCTTCAACGAACGCAAGCCTTGGCAGGCGTAGCGACGCCGCTGCCTATTCGACCGGTTTGGCAGTCTCGCTGGGAACCTGGGAGGCTGAGATTCGCGCCAGCTTCGCCTCGCGCTGGGCGATGTAGGCGGTGGCGCTGAAGATGATCGCGGCGCCTACCAGCGTCCAGCGGTCCAGCGATTCGCCGAACCACAGCCAGCCTGCAATCGTCACGATCACCAGCTGCACGAAACTGATCGGCGTCAATGCCGAGACCTCGCCAAGTCTCAGCGCGCGCGTCCACAGCAACTGGCCGACGGTGCCGAGCACGCCGGACAGCAGCAGCCATAGCCATGCGATGCCCTGCGGCGGGTGCCACACCCACAGCGCCGGCAGCAGCGACAAAGGCACCCAGAACAGATAGGTCCACAAGACAATGGTATCCGGGCCATCGGTGCGTGAGAGCTGCTTGATCTGGATCGCCACGACTGCGGTGATCACCGCCGCCGAAACCGCAACCAGGCTGCCCATGCTGAACGCCTGCGACCATGGGCGCACGATCACGACCATGCCGACGAAGCCGGCCAGCACCGCCATCCAACGGCGCAAGCGCACAACTTCGCCCAGCATCAGCACGGCGGCAACGGTGACGAAGATCGGCGACGAATACGCCAGCGCGATCGCCTGCGACAGCGGCAGGTTGGCGATTGACCAGAACCCCAGGTACATGCTGACCAAACCGATCAGGCAGCGCACCACGTAGCGCGGCAACTGCTTGGTGTGCAGGGTCTGGCGCAGGGCCGCCAGCGGCCGGCCACTGCGCAGGGCCGGCCATAGCAGCACCGGCAGCAAGGCGGCCAAGCCGAACAGGTTGCGGAAGAACGCGATCTGCAGCACCGGCTCGGTGGCGCTGGCCAGACGGATGCATACCGCCATCAGGCCGAAGCCGACGGTGCTGGCCAGCATCAACAGGGCCGCGCGCAGCTGCGGCGATCTCGTGCCAGCACTCATCAAGCCGTACTCACCTGGCCGCACTCACCAGGTCGCGCCGATGATGCGCGGCTCGGGCTCCATGGCGACGCCAAAGCGCGCCTGCACCGATGCGCCGATGCGGCGGGCCAGGTCCAGCAACTGCGCGCCGCTCGCCTGGCCATGGTTGACCAGGACCAGCGCATGCGATTCGGCCACGCCGGCATCGCCTTCACGGAAGCCTTTCCATCCGCACTGGTCGATCAGCCAAGCGGCGGAGAGTTTGCGCGTCCCTGCATCGCCGCCCCGGAACACGGGCATCAACGCATGTTCCGCGAGCAGTGCTTGGGCTAGCGTGGCCGGCACGATCGGATTCTTGAAAAAGCTGCCGGCATTGCCCAGCACGTCAGGGTCCGGCAGCTTGCGTTGGCGGATGCGGATCACCGCTTCGGCGACCTGTGACGCGCGCGGGGCGCCCACGACGCCCATCGCCTGCAATTCTTCAGCAATGCCGGCGTACTCCAGCTTCAACGCCGGCGTGCGCGACAACGCGAATTCCACCGCAGTCACTACGTAATGCTCGGGGTCGCGCTTGAACTGGCTGTCGCGGTAGGCGAATGCGCAGGCATCCCTGTCCAGGCGCACCATCGCGCCGCTGCGGCGGTCGAACGCTTCGACCATGTGGATGCAGTCGCTCACTTCCACGCCATAGGCACCGATATTCTGGATCGGCGCCGCGCCCACCGTGCCCGGGATCAGGGAAAGATTCTCCAGCCCGCACAGGCCGTGGTCGAGCGTCCACAGCACCAGGTCGTGCCAACCGACCCCGGCATCGGCGCGGACGATGACGCTGTCGCCAGCGTCTTCCAGATCACCATCAATGCGCCGGATCCTTTGCGCGGTCAGCGCCAGCACCGCGCCGGGTGGATCGCCTGCGAACAACAGGTTGCTGCCGCCACCAAGCACCAGCACCGGCCTGTCGCGTAGCATCCTTTTGTTGAACACCGTGCCGTCGAACAATTCGGGCAGGGCCGCGCTTTCATTGACCTCGACCAGCATCGGCGCGGTCGCGGCGACGCCAAAGGTGTTGCGCGCGCCAAGCCGTGCATCCTCGACGATGCGGTACGCCGCAGTCGACGTGCTGTTCGAGGTGCCGGTCATCCGGGCGGCAGGGTCCCACCGCTTGGCGCTTCCTTGCGACGGCGCAACGCTTCCACGCATTCGCCGATCAGCGCCGGGCCGCGGTAGATCAGGCCCGTATAGGTCTGCACCAGGGTTGCGCCCGCGGCCTGCTTGGTCGCGGCGTCGGCGCCCTGCAGGATGCCGCCGACGCCGATCAGCGGGATGTGTTCGGGTAGCCGTGTGCGCAGCATGCGGAGCACCGCCGTGGCTTTTGCCATCAAGGGCGCGCCGGATAGGCCTCCAACTTCATCGGCAAACCGCGCGCCTTCGACGCCATCGCGTGCGATTGTGGTGTTGGTGGCGATGACTCCATCCACGCCAAGGTCGCCGAGCACACGGCCGGCGGCTTCGATGTCGCTGTCGGACAGGTCCGGCGCGATCTTGACCAGCATCGGCACGCGCTTGCCATGCTGCGCGGCGAGTCGTTCCTGCGCCTCGCGCAGGGTACCGACCAGGCGTCGCAGGGCCTGTTCCTCCTGCAATTCGCGCAGGCCGGCGGTGTTCGGCGAAGAGATGTTGACGGTGATGTAATCGGCCAGCGGATACACGCGCTGCAGGCAATGCAGGTAATCGCGGGCAGCATCCTCGTTGGCCGAGTCCTTATTTTTGCCGATGTTGATGCCGAGCAGCGCACGGTCACGCTTGGCACGCTCGACGTTGCGCACCAGTGCGTCCACGCCGTCGTTGTTGAAACCCAGCCGGTTGATCACCGCGTGCTGTCGCGACAGGCGGAACATGCGTGGCTTCGGGTTGCCCGGTTGCGGGCGCGGCGTGGTGGTGCCGATCTCGATGAAGCCGAATCCCAGTGCCATCAGCGCATCGATGTGCGCGCCATTCTTGTCCAGGCCCGCCGCCAACCCGACCGGATTGGCGAAGGTCAGCCCGAACGCCTTGGTCGGCAGCGGCTTTGGCGCGAGCGCCAGCAGCGGATTCACCCCGCTGCGGTAGGCCGCCTCCATCGACGCCAATCCGAGCGCGTGCGCGCGTTCGGCATCGAACGCGAACAGGAATGGGCGGGCGAGTCCGTACATCGGGCGTCGGGTCGTGGTCGCTTACAGGTCGAACTTGATGCCCTGCGCCAGCGGCATGGAATCGGAGTAGTTGATGGTGTTGGTCTGCCGGCGCATGTACGCCTTCCACGCATCGGAACCCGATTCGCGGCCGCCGCCTGTTTCCTTTTCGCCACCGAATGCGCCGCCGATCTCCGCGCCGCTGGTGCCGATGTTGACATTGGCAATCCCGCAGTCCGAACCGGATGCGGCCAGGAACGCTTCCGCGCATTTGAGATTCGTGGTGAAGATCGACGAAGACAGGCCTTGCGGCACCGCGTTCTGCATGGCGATGGCATCGTCGAGTTCGCGGTACTTCATCACGTACAGGATCGGCGCGAAGGTCTCGTGCTGGACGATATCGGCGTCATTGGTCAGGCCGGTCACGATGGCGGGAAGCACGAAGTTGCCCTTGCCTTCGATCGCTTCGCCGCCGGTTTCAACGGTGCCACCGGCAGCCTTCGCCGCGGCGATCGAGTCCAGGTAGGCATCCACGCCATCGCGGCTGTTGAGCGGGCCCATCAGGTTCGCAGGATCGGTGGGATCGCCGATCTTCTTTTCAACCTGCTTGTAGGCGGTGACGAGTTTTGCCAGCACCTCGTCATGGATCGATTCGTGCACGATCAGGCGGCGCGTTGAGGTGCAGCGCTGGCCAGCGGTGCCGACCGCGCCAAAGACGATCGCCGGGATCGCCAGCTTCAGGTCGGCGGTCTCATCCATGATGATCGCGTTGTTGCCGCCCAGTTCCAGCAGGCTGCGGCCCATGCGGCGCGCGCAGCGCTCCCCGACCATGCGGCCAACCTTGGTGCTGCCGGTAAAGCTGATCAGCGGGATGCGCTTGTCGTCCACGAAGCTAGAGGCCAGTTCCGTGCCGGCATCGTTGATCAGGAAGAAGATGTCGGGGAAGCCGCCCTTGCGCAGCGCCTCGTTGCAGATCTTCAGCGAGGCAATCGCCGACAGCGGCGTCTTCGGCGACGGCTTCCAGATGCAGATGTCGCCGCAGACGGCCGCGACGAAGGCATTCCAGGCCCAGACCGCGACCGGGAAGTTGAACGCGCTGATGATCCCGACCAGGCCGATCGGATGCCACTGCTCGTACATGCGGTGGCCCGGCCGTTCGCTGTGCATGGTCAGGCCGTACAGCTGCCGCGACAGGCCCACCGCGAATTCGCCGATGTCGATCATTTCCTGGACCTCGCCATCGCCTTCCGGCTTGGACTTGCCCATCTCCAGCGCGACCAGCGAACCCAATGCGTCCTTGTGCGTGCGCAACGCGTCCGCGCACAGCCGGATCGCCTCGCCACGGCGAGGCGCCGGGGTGGTGCGCCAGACCTTGAACGCCGCCTGGGCGCGCTCGATGATGGTGTCGTAGTCGGCCTGGCTGGATGCGTGCACGCGGCCAAGCACTTCGCCGGTGGTCGGGTTGACCGGCTCGATCAGGCCGGCGTCAGTGGTCTTTGACCACTCGCCATTGCCGAGATACGTGCCGGATTCCTCGGACTTTAGGCCAAGCGCGTTGAGGACGGGGTGGGACATGGGGGAACTCCAGAATTACGAAAGACAGGGATTACCAAATACAGGGCGTGTTTGCTCGTGGTGACCCCGGCGCGATTCGAACGCACGACCTGTCCCTTAGGAGGGGACCGCTCTATCCAGCTGAGCTACGGGGCCAACTAACCGTCGATTTTCGCAGAGAACAGCCGCTACGGCCATCGAAAAGGCGTTTTTCCCACGCAGGAATGCGGGTTCCAGCCATGTCTTGGCGATCCTCGCGATCTCGCCCGCTGCGACATCGTCCCGTTACAGTGGCAGTCCCGACGATCCGGTTCCAGCATGGCCAAGCCCCTCTCCA
>JBBSTP010000004.1:0-30638 GCA_038235795.1 Lysobacterales bacterium
CGGGACGCGCACGGTGCTCCATGCAGAATGAACGGGCTGTGCAGTCAAACGGCTGCTCGAGCAACCGAGTGTCAAGAGGTCGTCAGTGCGTGGCGGCGTGCAGTGTGCGCTGCTGTAACAACAACAGGTTGCGGATCTTGGCCAGCAGCTCGGCTGTGTCCACCGGTTTGGTCAGGAAATCCTCCGCGCCACTCTCCAGGCCAACCAAGCGTGCGCCGCGGCCGTCTTGGGCGGACAGCATGATGATAGTGATAGTGGCGGTGGCCGGGTCGGATTTCAGCATCGCGGCGACTTCAAAGCCGTCGAGCTCGGGGATGTTCAGTCCAGCAGGACCAGATCCGGCGGGTCGGCCTGGATATCGGCGAGGGCCTCGCGGCCGTTGTCGGCGCTATGTGCGTCGAAACCTGCATCCGTCAGCAATTCCGCCATCATCTGGCTCAGGTCGCGTTCGTCGTCGGCGATGAGAATCTTGCTGGCCATGAGCCGACCTTTTCGGGGGATGCCGCGATCCTCCGCGAGGCCGGACCATGCTGGCGTGAACATGAAAATAAATGTTGGTCGCGCTAAAGCACCTAGAAGGCCGGCGTGCTGCGCAATGCGCCCGGTATCTCGCTTCTTCGCGTAGTCGCTGGCATAACGCGCAGGTGCCTAGACTTGTCTCAGCCTGCCACGTGCATTGCGTGACGTGGCCAATTTTGCCGATCGAACTATTGAACGAACTATTGAACGAACTATTGAAGGAGAGCACGAATGGACAGGATTCCCCAGAATGCAATGGTCGTGGTGGCCGACGGAGAAAGTGCGCGCGTGTTCCGCAACGTGGGCACCAATCAATCGGTGTCGCTGCTACAACAGGAAATGTTGACCGTGCAGAACGTCAACGACGAGGGACCTTCAGGGGTGGCGCCGCCGGAGCAGACCGGGCATCAAACCGACGAGGCGACCTTCGCCAAGCAGTTGGCGCACCGTCTCAACCACGGCGCGCTGACCAATGAGTATGCGCACCTGGTGCTGATCGCCGATCCGCAGACGCTGGGACAGATGCGTCCGCAACTGCACAAGGAGACAGTGCAGCGGCTGCTTGGCGAACTGGCCAAGACCCTGACGAATTCGCCGGTGAAGGACATCGAGCGCGCGCTTGCCTGAGTCTCGCCGATGAGCGACTTGCTTGAGACCCGCGCCATTGAATGTCCCTACTGCGGCGAGGTGATCAGCCTGCTACTGGACACCAGCGCAGGCGCGCAGCGCTACATCGAGGACTGCCACGTCTGCTGCCGTCCGATCAGCGTGGACCTGGACGTGGATGCGGACGGAGATGCGCTGGTACGGGTGCAGACGGAGGATGACACCTGACCGAACGCACCACGACCGGGTAGGCGGTCGTGGTGCAGAGCGCTCCATGTCGCCACGCCATCAGCGTTAAGCAGCATGGGCTCGACCAACTAGGGCGTAATGAGAACTGGTAGAGCTGACCGCCGTGGGCGCCTCAGCTCATGATCGTCAGGGACTCGAACGGCAGCGACGATGCACCGGTACGCAGGATCGCGGGCTGCGCATGGGCCAGTTCTTCCTCGCTGCCATCGACCAGCAGCAGGATGCTTCCTGCTTCGATTTCATCTTCAAACTTGACCCGGATCGGATCGGGAAGACTCGAGCCCATCAGCGCCGACGTCCATGTACCGAGCATCGCGCCGGCAAACCCGACGGCTGCGGCGCCGGCCAAGGTAATGCCCACTGCTGGCACAGCAACCGCCACCAACCCGGCCAGCAAGCCGGCTGCCCCGCCATAGCCTGCACCACGCGCGGCCGCCGGCATCATGTCGGTATCCGCCTGCTTGCGGGCATCGGGGATGGATTCCAACTCGATATCCGAGCGCGCCACCAGCAACAGGTTGCTGTCCTCGATGCCGGCACCGCGGGCGGCGGCCATCGCCGCGGCAACCGTGGCGAGATCGGGCGTGCTGTAGACATGGCGCGTTTTCATGGAAGTTCCTCTTGCTTGTCGTGCGTCATTCGTCGTGCTTGAAGGGTCGCCCGCAAACGGTGATGCATTCGTGATCACTGCGATGCAAGCGAGGCTGTGAGCGTTGCCCAGTGATGGTGCCCGAGTTACAGCTGAAATGACTGGGGCGATGAGATGACTGCGAGGTCGAATTTCGATGCCACCAACAAGAACACCACGATCAATCAAGTGGCCCGCGCATGCTTATGGCCGAAGCGTCATTTCCGTATCGCGCGCACGAACGGCTTGATGCTCAGGCCCTGGACCAGGATCGAGAACACCACCACCGCGTAGGTCAGGGCCAGGATCAGGTCGCGATACGGCCCTGGCGGCAGCGACAGCGCCAGCGCCACCGAGATGCCGCCGCGCAGGCCACTCCAGGTCAGGATCATCCAAGCGTCGTCTGGCAGGCCGAACCAGCGCTTGAAGCTGGCCATCGGCAGGCCGACCGCCAGCAGCCGTGCACTCAGGGTCAGCGCAATCACCGCCACGCCCGCGATCAGGCCGTTGTGGGGGTAGGCGATGACCACGATCTCCAGGCCCAGCAGCACGAACAGCACCGCGTTGAGGATTTCGTCGAGCAATTCCCAGAACAGGTCGACATGGCGACGGGTGGTGTCCGACATTGCCAGGTTGCGGCCGTGGTTGCCGATGATCACGCCGGTCACCACCATCGCCAGTGGTCCGGAGAGATGCAAGCGGCTGGCCAGCTCATAGCCGCCAAGCACCCCCGCCAGGGTCAGCAGCACTTCGACCTGGTAATTGTTGATGCTGCGCAACAGGGCGAACAGCATCAAGCCGAGTATCGCCCCAAGCACGATGCCGCCGCCTGCTTCGTGGACCAAAGTCATCGCGCCTTCGGTGAAGGTGGGAACCTCGCCCTGCACTGCGATCCCCAGCAACAGCGAGAACACCACCACGCCCACGCCGTCGTTGAACAGCGATTCGCCCGCGATCACCATCCCGGTTTCTTCGGCGATCCCGGCCGACTTCAACAGGCCCAACACCGCCACCGGATCTGTGGGAGAAATGAGTGCGCCGAACACCAGGCAATAGATCAGTGGCATGCCGAGGCCGATCATCGGCAGCAGCACGTGCAGGCCGTAGCCGACGATCATGGTCGACACCGCAGTGCCGATCACGGCGAGCAGGCCGATCTGCCAACGGAAGCGGCGCAGGCGGCTGAGGTCCACATGCAGGGCGCCGGCGAACAGCAACATCGACAACATGCCCTGCATCAGCACTTCGGAAAAATCGATCGATTGCAGCAGGCTGGCTTCGTAGTCGTGCAGCGCGCTGAAGCCGAGGCGGTCCAGGCCGATCAGGGCCAGCGACAGCAGCATCGCCACCACCATCACGCCGATGGTGGTCGGCAAGCCGACGAAACGGGCGTTGACGTAGGCCAGCAGCGCAGTGATGACCAGGCAGGCCACGGCGATTTCGAACATCAGGCGATTACTCCGCGCGAATGGGTGTGCGGCGGAAACGGTAAAGCACGGCGCCGACCAGCAGCGCCAGCGCGCCGGCGGCCAGGTTCTTCATGCTGGCGCTGGCCAGCAGGGCCACTGCAAGCAAGGTGGCCAGTACCGGGATCAGCGCGCCGCCCGGCAGTTGCAGGGCGCCCTCGCGATGGCCGTGCCTGCGCTGCAGCACGATCGCCGACAACGCGGTGCCGATGTAGGTGCACAGTCGCGCGATCACCGACAACAGCGCCAACTGCACGAACGAACCCGACAACGCCAGCGCCAGCGACACCAGCCCGAACGTCACGATCGCGGGTACCGGGGTCTGCGAGCGTGGATGGATGCCGGTCATCGCGCGCGGGCCGTAGCCGTCGCTGGCCAGCGCATACAGGTAGCGCGACCCGGCCAGGACAGTGTTGTTGTTGGTGCCAAGGATCGATACCGCCGCACCCACCGTCATCAGCAACGCCAGCCAGCCGCCGCCAAAGCGCTGGGCGGCCTCGGCCAGCGGCGTCTGCGATTGCGCAAGACCGGGCAGGGTGCCCAGCGCCACCCATTGCACGCTGACGTAGATCACGGTGACGGTGGCGATCATCGACAGCATCGCGAATGGCACGTCGCGGCGCGGATTGCGGTATTCGCCGGCCGCCGCTGGCAGGTTTTCGAACCCGGCATAGGCGAACAGCAGCAGCAATGCGGCTTCGCCCAGGGCGCGTGGCGGTGGCGATGCCGCGAGCGGCGTGGCCAGGGACATGTCCACATACCAGGCGCCGATTGCCACGAACAACAGCAAGGGCAGGACCTTGGCGATCACCAGGACCACCCCGGCGCGGGCCGCGGCGCGCACGCCGATGATGTTGATGCCTGTCAGCAGGCCGAGCGAGCCAGTAATGATGCCCACCCGGATCGCGCCGCTCGAAGCATTCGGCCAAAAATGAGTCACCGCTTCGGCAAGGCCATTGCTCAGCGCGGCCGCACTGGCGACGCGGGTCAGCAGCAGCATCCAGCCCACTTCAAACCCGATGAACGGACCGAACGCCTCGCGTGCGTACAGGTAGCCGCCGCCCGGCTGGTCAAAGTAACTCGCGGCCTGCGCGTAGCACAACACCAGCAGGCTTACCGCCACGCCCGCCAGCAGCACCGCCCACAGGCTTGCCGGCCCAAGCAGCAAGGCCGCGGCGGCGGGCAGCAGGTAGATGCCGCTGCCGATGACGTCGTTGATCGACAAGCCATACAACTGCCAGCGTCCCACCGCGCGGCGCAGGCCAGGTGGCGCATCGGAAACGGGTGCTCGCGCGTCGTGCTCGTGCGTGGATGGGCCCATGGGCTGAACGCTAGCATGGGCGTGGCGTTCCCCGAAAGAAAACGGGCGGCCGAAGGCGCCCGTTCCGGCATCAATGATGGTGCGATTACTTCGGCATCAGCACACTATCGATCACGTGCACGTAGCCGTTGCTCTGGCGCACGTCAGCGGTGGTGACCTTCGCGATGGCGCCCGCTGCATCGGTCAGGGTGATCGGGTGTGCGATCCATTACGCGGCGTGTTCGCCGGTGTCAGACCACTTACGCAGCGTCCACGCGAATGGATGAAAAGGCACAGGAATAACCCCAGGCTCGCATCTCTGCAGCCTATGGTGACAGTCGGCGCCTGGTTTCGTGACGACGCATGGGTCCCGGCGTCGCGACAAGGTCTAGACTTCACGTTTGCGGACATCCCGAACCAGTCCCCGTAGTGAAGGCCAACTCCATGACACTCTCGATGTACCAGGCATCCGTTCCCGTGTTCCTGCGCGCGCTGTCCAACCTCAAGCACGTCCTGCAATTGGGCGAAGCGCATGCCACTGCACGCGAATTCAATCCGGCGCTGCTGGTCCAGGCGCGTTTGACTCCCGACATGTTGCCACTGGCGCGTCAGGTGCAGATTGCATGCGACATGGCGATGCGTGGCTGCGCGCGCCTGGCCGGTGATGAACCGGAGTCGGTGGCCGATGACGAAACCGACTTCGCCGGCCTGTATGCCCGCATTGATCGCGCCCGCGAGCACGTGAAGACGTATGCCGCCGACCGGATCGATGGCAGCGAAGCTCGGGAAATCGTGCTGAAGATGCGCAATGACGTCGACGTGCGGTTCAGCGGCCAGGAGTTCCTGCTGCAGTTCGTACTGCCCAACCTGTTCTTCCACACCACCACGACCTACGCGATCCTGCGCCAGTCCGGCGTTGCGCTGGGCAAGATGGACTTCATGGGCAAGCCTGCCTGACCAGACTGGCCGAAGAAGGAAGCTGAGCGATGCCTGCAACCGCGATGACGTGGGCCGTGGCCGTTCCACTGGTGACCTTGGTGCTGTATCGGCGCGTGCGCCGTAACTTCGGCCGGCAGCCGTTGCGCGTCGGTCGCCTGTTGGTGCGTAGCGGCCTGCTGGCATTGGTCGCGGCGATGCTGCTGGCGCTGGGGCTGGCTGGCGGCGGCGCAGCGTCGATGACCAGTTGGGGCGTGCTGGCGGGTCTGGCGATAGGGGGCGCGCTCGCCGTGGTGAGCTTGCGCATGACCCGGTTCGAGCATGGTGCGGGCGGCCATTGGTACATCCCGAACCCGATCATTGGCATCGCCCTGACCGCGTTGCTGCTTGGCCGGCTGGCCTATCGGTTCTTCGCGGTACGCGCCGTGGCCGCGAGTGCCTCCGCGGCGGACCTTTCCGGCCTCGCCGCGTTCCAGCGCAGTCCTCTGACACTGGCGATCGCGGGCCTGTTGATCGGTTATTACCTCGTCTACTGCCTCGGGCTGTTGCGGATGGCCCGCCAGTCAGACCGCAAACACGTGGCTGCCAACCCAAACTGACGTCGTCAAGCTTCCCGGCAGGGCCGACGCCCGGTCGCGGCGTGAAGCAACCACGACAGTGTGGCCGGCGACGCGCCCTACACTGCACGCCATGCCACGCCGACGCGCCATCATCATTCTCATGCTGCTCAGTTCGTGCCCGAGTGTCGTCCAGGCGCGTACGGTGTATCGCTGCGTGCGCAATGGGACCGTCAGCCTGTCCACCGCACCGGAGCCAAACAGTACCTGCGAAGCCAGGCACATTGATGACAACGCCGCGATCGTGCCAAATCTTTGGGGCAGCCTGGGCGTGTTCAGCGGCACCCTGTACGAGCGCGAACAGGACGGCAAGCTGGTGTATGGCACGCGTCGCTTGCCCGGTTCGCGCAAGGTGCTCGGGTTCTCGGTCGAGACACCCGTGGCCTCGCCGGCGCACGTTGGATTGGGACGGCTTGGACCCCCGCGGCTGGATGTGTTCGCGGCTGCATTTCGTGCGGCAGCGAACGCCCAACGTCTCGACGGGGCATTCCTGCGGGCGATTGCACATGCGGAAAGCGGGTTCGACGCGAATGCCGAGTCGCCCAAAGGTGCACAGGGCGTCATGCAGCTGATGCCGGCCTTGCAACGCGAATATGGGGTCGACGATCCTTTCGTGGCTGCTCAGTCAATCAATGCCGGCGCGAGACTGCTGCATGACCTGCTGCGTCGCTACAACGGCGACGTCGTGCTGGCGGCCGCCGCATACAACGCCGGAATCGGGACGGTCGCACGTTATGGTGGCGTGCCACCGTATGCGGAAACGCAGCAGTACGTGGCGAAGGTACAGGCGCTTCACGCGCGTTACCGCTCCGCGATGGGACTCAACGCGCTGGACGCGCCCCTGCGGGCCGCGCAGTAAGTGAGCGGCCAGAACGGCAATGGCGGGAACCTGGCGGTTCGGTTGCAGGAGAACCGCACGATGAACGCATCGCATCGCACGGGCATCGCACTGGTCGGCTTCGACGCCGACGACACGCTGTGGAAAAGCGAGGACTACTACCGCGGAGCGCAGGCGGAATTCGAACGCATCGTCGGCACCTATGTAAACCTCGCCGATGTATCCGAGCGCCTGTACGCGGTGGAGAAACGCAATATCGCCCTGTTCGGCTACGGCGTGAAAGGCATGGTGCTGTCGATGCTGGAAGCCGCGGTGGAGATCACGGCGGCGCGCATCACCGCCATCGACATGCACCGCATCGTGCAGTTGGGCAAGGACCTGCTGCGGCATCCGGTCGAAGTGCTGCCCGGCGTGCGCGAAGCGGTGGTCGCGGTCGCGCGCGAGTTCCCGGTGGTGCTGATCACCAAGGGCGACCTGTTCCACCAGGAAGCCAAGGTGCGCGGGAGCGGCCTGGCCGATCTGTTCGAACGCATCGAAATCGTCAGCGAGAAGGATCCCGCGACCTACGCCCGGGTGCTGCGCGAGTTCGACATCGCGCCCGGTCAATTCCTGATGGTGGGCAATTCGATGCGCTCGGACATTGCGCCGGTGCTTGAGCTCGGAGGCTGGGGCGTGCACGTGCCCTACCACGTGACGTGGGTGCACGACCTGCTGGAAACGATGCCCGCGGATGTGAGCCGAATGCGCAGCATCGATCGCATCGACCAGCTCGCGACCGCGGTACGGGACTTCGCGGCGGCAGCTCGAAGCTGAATGGGCAGTGCACGTGCAGGTGGTGCACGACGTAAATTAGAAAACCGTTCACCCCGGTGGGTGCAAGGTCGACGTGAATCTGCAATCACGCAGACGACGAAGGAGAGCATCAATGAGCCTGTCACGTTATCTAGCCCCCGCGGTCCTCGCAGCCAGCCTGGGTCTTGCGGCAATGGCCGCGTCGGCGCCGGCGCAGGCCCAGTCTTCCGATGACCTGGTGCGCGTGCTGGTCAATGTCGCCGATGTCGCGATGCGCGGCAATACGCCGTATTACCGGTACGGTGATTACGGGTACAACGACCGACTGATCACCCAGCGCGATCGTTATGGCCGCGTCGTGTATTACCGCAATGTGCCGCGCATCCAGTATCGCGATGGCCCTCCTTACGGCAATGCCTATGGCTACAACCAGAGCCGTCCGGTGACCGGCAATCGAAACGTGAAGTGCAACAAGCACGGCAAGTGCAAGACCACGTATTACGATCCGCGCCAGGATCGCGATGGCCGATATGGTTATGGCAACCGTGACCGCGACGACCGCTACGACCGCTACGACCGCTACGATCGTAGGTGGTAATCACAACTCGGCCGATTCCAGTGGCCACCGTGCATCAGTAAGCGACGAACGGCGCCCACGCGGCGCCGTTCGTTCGTCCGTGGATTGCCGGGCTGGGCGACAATCACCTGATGCAACGCATCCTCCATTCGGCAGGTCTCGCCCTTTTGCTGTCTGCGTGCGGCATGGCGCCACCGCCGGCCGCGCCCGATCCGGCTGCAGCTGTTTCAAGCAGTGGCATGGAGTTCCGAGGCGCGCGCGCCTGCGTGGACTGCCTGGGCATCGATGCCTGGTTGCGGCTGGAACACGACGGCAGTGTCCAACGCTATCGCCTGATCGAAGACTATCGGCGCGATGGCGGTGATCGTCGCTTCGAGGACATGGGCGAATGGGCCGCCAAGGGCGAGTTGCTGCGCCTGCGTTCGCAGGACGGCGGCGGCGAGCGCGTGTATGCACGGTTGGCGGATGGCCGGCTGCAGGCACGCGGTGGACGCGGCCAGCGATTGTCCGCCGCCATGGACGATGTCTTGATCCCTGTCACGTTCGACAATACCCGCTGATCTCCGCGGCAATCGAGATGACTGGATTTCAAAACGTTAACGCGCCTGCGGCACACTGGACGATCAGGTTTTGCGCGGATGTTCCCGCAGTGGAGGCTCCCATGTTCAGACGTCACCTGCTCACTCCACTGGCGCTGTCAATGCTTCTGGCGGCTGGACTTGGCGCCGCCCGTGCGCAGGACGCAGTCATCAGCTGGAATCCGCGCAGCGGCGATGCCTGGGTCGATACCCAGTTGACGGACATGAACCGCTATGGCGCGCGTTATCGCGATCCGTTCATCGACGAAATGGTGCGTTACCACGATGCGCCGCGCGACCTTGTCACCGATCTGCTGTTGAACCGCGGCTGGGCGCCTGGTGATGTGTATTACGCCTGCGCGATTGCGCAGGTGATCGGTCGCCCCTGTGGTTACGTCGCCGACGAGTGGCAGCAGCACCATGGCGAAGGCTGGGGCGCGTTGGCCCCGCGGCTCGGCATCGAGCCCGGTTCGGCGGAGTTCCACCGGCTGAAGGAGGGATTCGTGCCGAGCTACGACCGCTGGTCGCGGCCCATCATCCTGGATGCCGACCTGCAGCGAACATTTCCGAATCGCTAGAATCGTCCCATGCAAGAGCGGTCACCGTCATCGCAGCCAACATCCTTGACCACGCACCGCGGCGGCTGCCATTGCCACCGCGTCCGTTTCGAAGTGGAGGCGGCAGCATCCCCCGAAGTGTTGGAGTGCAATTGCTCGATCTGCACGATGAGCGGCTTCCTGCATCTGATCGTGCCAGCCTCTCGATTCCGCCTGCTCTCCGGCGCCGATGCGTTGGCGGAATACACCTTCAATACCGGCGCCGCCAAGCATCTGTTCTGCCGGCATTGCGGAATCAAGAGCTTCTACGTGCCGCGCAGCCACCCCGACGGGTACAGCGTCAATGGGCGCTGCCTGGACGCCGGCACGGTCGAGTGGTTCCACATCACGCCATTCGACGACAACGATCGCGGCGCGGCGACTGCAGCTATCGCCCATCTGGCCGATCCATGAGCACAGCGACCGGTGTCCGCGTAGTCCGTTTCGATCCGCGCTGGCGCGACGATTTCGCCGATCTCAACCTCGAGTGGCTGCGGCGCTGGTTCGTGGTCGAGGCGCATGACCGCGACGTGCTGGGAAACCCCGAGCACCACATCCTGGCCGACGGTGGCCACATACTGTTCGCGACGGATGCCGAGGGGCATGCGCTGGGTACCGTCGCGCTCAAGCACGATGGCGAGGGCGTATATGAACTCACCAAGATGGCGGTGACGCCTGATGCGCGCGGGCGGGGCATCGGCCGCTTGTTGATGGATGCAGCCCTGGCGCTGTATCGCAGCCTGGACGGATGCGAGTTGTACCTGGAATCCAGCAGTTCGCTGACGAACGCCATCGCCATGTACGAGCGCAGTGGCTTTCGACACCATCCGGCGCCGCGTGCGGGATCGCACTATGCGCGCGCCGATGTGCACATGATCTGGGAACCGTGGGCCAACCCGCCTGCGCAAGATGATTGACACTCGTTTCAGTGGATAGTGACGCACGGATGGCTTCCCGAATCCGGGTGCCGGAAATTCGAAACCAGGAGAAGTGAGTGATCGATCTGACAGGTCGCGTGGCGATCGTGACGGGGGCGGGTGCAGGTCTGGGGCGTTTGCATGCCCTGCTGCTGGCGCAACGCGGCGCCAGGGTCGTGGTCAACGACCTCGGCGAAACAGCCAAAGCGGTCGTCGCTGAAATCCTTGCGGCCGGAGGCCAGGCGCGCGCCATCATGTGCTCGGTCACCGATGCCGCCGCCGTGCAGGCGATGGTTGATGGCGCTTTGGCCGATTGGGGACGTATCGACATCCTGGTCAACAACGCCGGCATCCTGCGCGACAAGTCATTTGCCAAGATGAACTTGGCCGATTTCCGGCTTGTGGTCGACGTCCACCTGATGGGCGCGGTAAATTGCACAAAGGCGGTGTGGGAGTCGATGCGCGAGCGTGGTTATGGCCGCATCGTCATGACCACCTCGTCGTCCGGCTTGTACGGCAATTTCGGCCAGGCCAACTATGGCGCCGCCAAGATGGCGCTGGTCGGGTTGATGCAGACGCTGGCGATCGAAGGCGCGAAATACGATATCCGCGTTAACTGCCTGGCGCCCACTGCGGCGACCGGGATGATGGAAGGCATCCTGCCAGCCGATCAATTGGCCCTGCTGCGCCCAGAGCTGGTGAGTCCGGCGATGCTGGCGCTGGTATCCGAGCAGGCACCCACCCGCGCGATCCTGTGCGCCGGCGCCGGCGGTTTCGAGCTGGCGCAGGTCACCCTCACCCAAGGCGTGTTCCTGCCGGGCGATGCACCGTCAGCGGAGGACCTGCTGGCGCAATGGGCGCAACTCGCGGATCGCAACGACGACATGGTGCTGCCGCAAGGTTTCGACCAGGCCCGCCACGAACTGCGCAAGGCCGGGTTCGATCTCGCGGGCGGGGCGGCTTAAACGGCGCCCAGCTACTCCCGTGGCACCCGCACCGCGCCTTCCATCAGCACGCGTGCGGAGCGCGACATCACCGCCTTGGTGACCTGCCACGTGCCGTCTACCTGCGTGGCGGCGGCGCCGACGCGCAATGTGCCCGAGGGATGCCCGAAACACACGGCATCGCGATTGCTACCGCCCGCTGCCACGTTGACCAGCGTGCCCGGAATCGCCGCCGCCGTCGCAATCGCGACCGACGCCGTACCCATCATCGCGTGGTGCAGCTTGCCCATCGAAATCGCGCGCACGCGCAGGTCGATGCCATCGGCGCGGACCTGCTTGCCGGCGGACGATAAGTAATCTGCAGGCGGCGAGACGAAGGCGACTTTCGGCGTGTGCTGGCGGCTTGCGGCCTGCGACACATCGCCAATCAGGCCCATGCGCACGGCGCCATGCGCGCGGATCGCCTCGAACAGTGCAAGCCGTTCCGGGTTTTCGTTGATCTCGCCCTGCAGCTCGCTGCCCGTGCAACCCACGTCTGCTGCGTTGACGAAGATCGTCGGGATGCCGGCATTGATCATCGTGGCCTTGAGCGTGCCGACGCCGGGCAGGTCGAGGTCATCGACCAGTTGGCCGGTCGGGAACAGCGCACCTTCGCCATCGTCGGCAGGAGCAATGAACTCCAGCACGATTTCCGCCGCCAAGAAGGCCACGCCATCCAGTTCAAAAGCGCCGGTTTCCTGCACTTCGCCATCGGTTATCGGCACATGTGCAACGATTGTTTTTCCGATGTTGGCCTGCCAGATCCGCACCGTGCAGATGCCGTCGCGCGGCACGCGAGCGGGATCAATCAGCCTATTGGCTATCGCGAATGGCCCGACCGCCGAACTCAGGTTGCCGCAGTTGCCGCTCCAGTCCACGAACGCGCTGTCGATGCTGACTTGTCCATAGAGGTAATCGACGTCGTGATCGGACATGGTCGATTTGGAAATGATCACGCACTTGCTGGTGCTCGACGTCGCCCCGCCCATGCCGTCGGTGTGCTTGCCGTAGGGATCCGGTGAACCAATGACGCGCATCAATAGCGCATCCCGTGCAGCACCCGGGACTTGCGCATCAACAGGCAGGTCTTCGAGGCGGAAGAACACGCCTTTCGACGTGCCGCCACGCATGTAGCTGGCGGGGATGTGCCGCTGGGGTTTGTGGGTCATGGATGTCCGGTTCTGGCGTTGGCAAGTGGAGATGGATTATCCGTACAGACCGGACGTTGCGAACAAATCCATGTACGCATTCACCGGCATGGCCTCCAGCTTGCCCTGATCCATCGAGGCCTCGAGTATGCATTGCTGTTGTGCCGGATCGAAGCGCCGCGCGAGGTTGTTGCGGAACTTCGCTTCCAGCAGCGGGATGCCTTCGGCGCGGCGGCGACGGTGTCCGATGGGGTATTCCACCAACACTTCATCGAGTGTCGTGCCGTCATTGAACGTCACGGTCAGGCCATTGGCGATCGAGCGCTTGTCGGGGTCGTGGTAATCGGCAGTGAATTGCGGGTCTTCCACGCAGCGAATTTTGGCGCGCAGGGAGTCGATGCGTGGGTCTGCGGCCATGTCGTCTTCGTAATCGGCGGCAGTGAGGTGACCGAAGATCAACGGCACCGCCACCATGTACTGGATGCAATGGTCGCGGTCAGCCGGATTATCCAGCGGGCCGTGCTTGTCGATGATGCGTATGCACGCGGCCTGGGTGCGGATACTGATTTTTTTGATGTCATCCGTGCTGCGTCCCAGTGTCTGCAATGTGTGATGCAACGCCATCGCCGCTTCCACCGCACTTTGCGCGTGGAATTCAGCCGGGAAGCTGATCTTGAACAGCACGTTTTCGATCACGTAGCTGTCGTAGGCGCGCTCGAAGCGAAACGCGCGGCCCTGGAAGGACACATCGTAAAACCCCCAGGCCGGGGCGGTAAGTGCACTTGGATAACCCATTTCGCCGGTCTGCGCGATCAGCGCCAGCCGCACCGCACGGCTGCTGGCATCGCCGGCGGCCCAGCTTTTGCGAGAGCCGGTATTGGGTGCGTGCCGATAGGTGCGCAGGCTCTGGCCATCGACGAAGACCTGCGACAGCGCGGCGAGCGATTGTTCGCGGCTTAGCCCAAGCAACTCGCAAACCACAGAGGTCGACGCGAGCTTGACCAGTGCCACATGATCCAGGCCAACCTGGTTGAAGGAGTTCTTCAGCGCCATCACGCCCTGGATTTCGTGCGCCTTGATCACGCAGGCCAGCACGTCGCGCATCGTCAATGGCGGTTGGTCCGTGGCGACCGCATTGCGGCTGCGCCAGTCGGCTATGGCCAAAATAGCGCCGAGATTGTCGGACGGGTGGCCCCATTCGGCCGCCAGCCAGGTGTCGTTGAAGTCCAGCCAGCGGATCATCGCGCCGATGTCGAACGCAGCCTTGACCGGATCAAGCTGGAAGTCCGTGCCGGGCACGCGCGCGCCGTTTTCCACCGTCGCACCGGGTACCACGGGCCCAAGCAACTTGCGGCAGGCGGGATATTCCAGCGCCTCCATCGCGCAGCCAAGCGAATCAATCAACACGTGTCGTGCGGTCTGCCAGGCGATCTCGGAGGTGGATTGGAAGTCGCGCACATAATCCACGATATCGACCAGGACCTGATCCCAGTCCGGGCGGGCATTACCGTTGTCAGACGACATTCCGTTTCTCCTTCCTGGATTCCAGCTATAGAAAGTCCTGGAGCGGCCGGCATCAGGCGGCCTTGCTGGCCTCCAGAAAATCCTGCGCAAACCGCTGCAGCATGCCGCCGGCTTCATAGATCGAGGCCTCCTCGGCGGTATCGAGGCGACAGAGCATCGGCACCACGATGCGCTCGCTATCGCGCCGATGAATGACCAGCATCAACTCTGCGCCAGGTGCAGGCGTGCCGCGCACGTCGAAGGTTTCACTGCCGTCGATGGCGAGCGTCTGCCGCGTGGTGCCAGGCTCGAATTGCAGTGGCAGCACGCCCATACCGATCAGGTTGGTGCGGTGGATGCGTTCGAAGCCTTCGGCGGCGATGGCTTCCACGCCGGCCAGGCGCACGCCCTTGGCCGCCCAGTCGCGCGAACTGCCCTGGCCGTAGTCGGCGCCGGCAATGACGATCAGCGGCTGGCCGCGCTGCATATACGTTTCGATGGCTTCCCACATACGCATCACGCGGCCTTCCGGCTCCAGCCGCGCAACTGAACCCTGCGTCACCTTGCCATCTTCGTCGCGGACCATTTCATTGAGCAGCTTGGGATTGGCGAAGGTCGCACGCTGGGCGGTCAGGTGATCGCCGCGATGGGTCGCGTAAGAATTGAAGTCCTCTTCCGGTACGCCCATCCTGGTCAGATATTCACCAGCCGCACTCGTTGCCATGATCGCGTTCGATGGCGACATGTGGTCGGTAGTGATGTTGTCGCCGAGCACGGCTAGCGGGCGCATGCCGGTCATCGTGCGCTCGCCGGCCAGCGCGCCTTCCCAATACGGTGGCCGGCGGATATAGGTGCTCTGCGCACGCCAGTCGTACAGCGGACTGACCGCCGCGCCCTTGGCGCGGATCGCGAACATCGGGTCATACACCTGGCGGAATTGTTCGGGTTTGACAGACGCCTTCACAACGGCGTCGATTTCCTCATCGCTGGGCCACAGGTCCTTGAGCGTGATCGGCTTGCCGTCTTGGTCCAGTCCCAGCACGTCCTTTTCGATGTCGAAACGAATCGTGCCGGCGATCGCGTAGGCGACCACCAGCGGTGGCGAGGCCAGGAACGCCTGCTTCGCATATGGATGGATGCGCCCGTCGAAATTGCGGTTGCCGGACAACACCGCGGTCGAATACAGATCGCGCTCGATGAGCTCCTGCTGGATCGCAGGATCCAGCGCGCCGCTCATGCCGTTGCAGGTCGTGCAGGCGAACCCGACGATGCCGAAGCCGAGTGCTTCAAGCTCCGACAGCAAGCCAGCATCCTGCAAATAAAGCTCAACCGTCTTCGAGCCCGGCGCCAGCGAGGTCTTCACCCACGGCTTGCGGGTCAACCCTTTCGCATTCGCGTTGCGTGCAAGCAGGCCCGCGGCAATCACGTTGCGCGGGTTGCTGGTATTGGTGCAACTGGTAATGGCGGCGATGATCACCGCGCCATCCGGAATCAGGCCTTGTGCTTCCTGCTTGAGCGCGCCATCCAAGTTGCTGGCGATCCCGGTGCTCGTCAGTTCGCTGGTCGACACTCGCTTGTGCGGAACGGATGGCCCGGCCATGTTGCGCACCACCGAGGACAGGTCGAAGTGCAGCGTGCGTTCGTACTTGGCGTCCTTGAGCGCATCGACCCACAGGCCACCGGCCTTCGCATAGGTTTCGACCAGCGCAACCTGCGCGTCCTCGCGGCCGGTCAGGCGCAGGTAGTCCAGGGTCATGTCGTCGATAAAGAACATCGCCGCGGTCGCGCCGTATTCCGGCGCCATGTTGGAGATCGTGGCTCGGTCGCCCAGGGTCAATGCGGCGGCCCCTTCGCCCCGGAATTCGAGGTACGCGCCGACCACTTTCGATGTGCGCAGGAATTCGGTCAGCGCCAGCACCACGTCGGTGGCAGTGACGCCGGGCTGCGGCTTGCCGCTGAGTTCCACGCCAATGATGTCCGGCAGGCGCATCCACGACGCGCGGCCGAGCATCACGCTCTCGGCTTCCAGTCCGCCCACGCCGATCGCGATCACGCCCAGCGCGTCCACGTGCGGTGTGTGGCTGTCGGTGCCCACGCAAGTATCGGGATACGCGACGCCCTCGCTGACGCCGATGACAGGGCTCATTCGCTCCAGGTTGATCTGATGCATGATCCCGTTGCCTGGCGGGATCACATCGATGTTTTGAAATGCGAGTTTGGTCCAGTCGATGAAGTCGAAGCGATCCGCGTTGCGGCGGTTCTCGATCGCGCGGTTCTTCAGGAAGGCATCGCGGTCGAAGCCGGCCGATTCGACCGCCAGCGAGTGATCGACAATCAATTGCACCGGCACCACCGGATTGACCTGCGCCGGGTCGCCGCCTTGCTCGGCGATCGCATCGCGCAGGCCGGCCAGGTCGACCAGCGCGGTCTGGCCGAGGATGTCGTGGCAGACCACGCGAGCAGGGAACCACGGGAAGTCGAGGTCGCGGCGGCGCTCGATCAGCTGGGTCAGGTATGCATCCAGCATCTCGGGCTCGGCGCGACGGACCAGATTTTCGGCATGCACGCGAGCGGTGTACGACAGCGCCTCCCAGGCACCCGGCTGCAGTGCATCGACCGCGGCGCGTGCGTCGAAATAGTCGAGGTTGGTGCCGGGCAGGGGTTTGCGGAACTGTGTGTTCATGACGATGGCGGGCGTTGCGTCTGAGACCGCCATTGTCGCGCATCACGGCTGTACGGACGTGTATGGGTGCCGTGCGGCGGCCTACAGGCCGGCGACCGTACAATGCCGGCCAGATGACCGCCTCGTCCCTTATTGCTGTCGAACAACTGCGTCTGTCCGTCGCCCCGATGATGGAGTGGACCGATTCGCATTGCCGCGTATTCCACCGATTGCTGGCGCCGCACGCGCGTCTGTACACGGAGATGGTGCATGCCAATGCGGTGATCCACGGCGACCGCAGCCGGCTACTGGCGATGGATCGCATCGAGCATCCGGTTGCGCTGCAATTGGGCGGCAGTGATCCGGTCTTGCTGGCGAAGGCGGCGCGGATTGGCGCCGACGCCGGCTTCGACGAGATCAACCTCAATTGCGGTTGCCCGTCCGACCGCGTGCAGGCCGGCCGCTTTGGCGCGTGCCTGATGCGCGAACCGGCACTGGTGGCAGAAGGCGTGGCGGCGATGATCGAGGCGTGTGCATCGCTGGACCGGCAAGTCCCGGTGACGGTGAAGTGCCGGCTCGGCGTGGACGATGACCATGACTGGCATCACTTTCTTGCCTTCATCGACACCATTGCCGACGCCGGTTGCCGGATGTTCGTGGTGCACGCGCGCAATGCCTGGCTCAAGGGCCTGAGCCCGAAGGAAAACCGTGAAGTGCCGCCGCTGCGCTACGACTGGGCCTACCGTCTCAAGCGTGAACGACCGGACCTGCAGGTGATCGTCAACGGTGGTATTTCCGATGCCGCGGAGGCGCGCGCGCATCTTGCCCATGTCGATGGCGCGATGCTCGGCCGCGCGGCGTACCACGACCCCTACCTGCTGCATCGTCTGGACGTCGAATGGTTTGGCGGCGAAGTTCACAGCCGGGCGGTGCTGCTGCGGGCGATGCGGCCATACGTCGAAGCGCAGCTTGCCCGTGGCGGCCTGCTCAAGCACATCGTCCGCCACGTGCTGGGCCTGTTCGCCAGCCAGCCCGGCGGTCGCGCATTCCGCCAGATACTCAGCGAAGGTGCGCACAAACCCGGCGCCGACTGGTCGCTGGTGGAGCGCGCAATCGCAGTGACCCAGGCCATCGAGTACGCCGCATGATCACCCGTGACATCGAATCCTTCCTCGCGTTCGCACGCACTGCAGCGCCCGACTTCGGCCCGGCCACCGCACGCGCCGCGTTCCTGGTCGCCCCGGACGGCTTCCGCCTGGCCGAGCAGTCCGCCCAGGACAACGCCTACATGGCCGATGCCGCTGCGTTCGATGCAAATCGTGCATCGATGCAGCATCGCGACCTGCATCGAGCATTGGCGGCGGCATTGCCAGCGGTGTGCTTCGCCGGTGACCCTGAAACGCCGGATGCGTTGTTCCCGAACAACGTGTTCGGCACCGCGACGGGCCGTTACATCGTCGGACGCATGCGCCACGAGGTGCGCCAGCACGAAGCCACGCGCAGCGACATCCGTCGTTTCTTCGGCGATGTGCTGGGCTATCGGGAAATCGATCTGTCGACGCAGCCACACGCGTGCGAGCTGACCGGCGCGGTGGTGATCGACCGCGCGCGTGGGCTCGGTTTCTGCGGGCTGTCGGAGCGCTGCGATCAAGAAGGCGCGCGCCTGATGCACGAGGCCTTCGGCCTGCGCGCGACGCTGATGTTCGATCTTGCCGCCGGCGAATACCACACCAATGTGGTGCTGGCGGTGTTGGCCGGACGTGCGATGGTGATCTGCCCTGATGGCTTCGCCCAACCAATCGTGGTCGATGCGATCTCGTCGTTGTACGCGCCGCACGCGATCCTGTGCGACCACGGGGAACACGCCGCTTTCGTCGGCAATTGCATCGCGCTCGGTGAGGGCATGGCCTGGATGAGCGCGGCGGCAGTCAGGGCCTTGTCGCCGGCTCATCGCCAGCAACTTGCCGATGCCGGTTTCAAGGTGGCCTCGGTCGAGTTGGACGCGATCGAAGCCGCCGGCGGCTCGCTAAGATGCTGCATCGGCGAGGTGTTCTGAGCGCGATCGCGTGTTCATGTCACGTCGTCGCCATCTCACTGAACCGCGGAATGCGCTATTCAGGAAACTTCAGGGCCGATTCACCGGCCTCGTCCAGAATTGCCGGACTGATCCCGCTCCGGAAGCTGTCGCATGCCGTGCCGTTCCCCGCCACCGATGAAGCTGCTGACCGTCGCTATCGTTACGATGCTGCCCGTGCTCGCAACGTCTGCGGGTCCGCAATCGCAGCACCCGCAAAGTGATCGCGACGGAAATCAGCAGCAGCAACAGGACAACAGGCGCGACACCAGCAGCCTTTCCGATGCCGTTCGCCAGGTCGAGCGCAACACGCGCGGCGAGGTGCTGTCGGCCGAGCGCGTGCAATACGACGGTCGCGACATGCACCGGGTCAAGGTAGTCGATGACCAAGGCCGGGTGCGAGTGTTCATGCAGGACCCGCAGCACCGCAACGACAACGGCGCGGCGTCCAGCCGCAACCACGCCAGCACGGCCAGGCGCCCGCCGCGTACACGCGACGACGACGAGTGATCGCGGCATCCTGAACGGGTGAATTTGCCCGATTATCTCTTTTGAAGGAGCTCCCATGCGTATCCTGCTCGTCGAAGACGAAGCCCCGTTGCGCGAAACCCTTGCTGCGCGCCTGAAACGCGAAGGCTACGCCGTGGATGCCGCACAGGATGGCGAAGAAGGCCTGTACATGGGCCGAGAGGTGCCATTCGACGTCGGCATCATCGACCTTGGCTTGCCGAAGATGTCGGGCATGGAGTTGATCCGTGCATTGCGCGATGAAGGCAAGAAATTCCCGGTATTGATCCTGACCGCGCGTTCCAGCTGGCAGGACAAGGTCGATGGCCTCAAGCAGGGCGCCGACGATTATCTGGTTAAACCATTTCACGTCGAGGAGCTGCTGGCGCGGATCAATGCTCTGGTACGCCGCGCCGCTGGCTGGAGCAAGCCGACCCTGGAATGCGGGCCGGTGATGCTGGACCTGGCCGCGCAGACGGTGAGCGTGGACGGCGCCAACGTCGACCTGACCAGCTACGAGTACAAGGTGCTGGAATACCTGATGATGCATGCGGGCGAGCTGGTGTCCAAGGCCGACCTGACCGAGCACATCTACCAACAGGATTTCGACCGTGACTCCAACGTGCTGGAAGTCTTCATCGGCCGGCTGCGCAAGAAGCTCGATCCGGAAGGCGCGCTCAAGCCGATCGAGACCGTGCGCGGTCGGGGCTACAGGTTCGCGATTCCTCGCACCGGCGAGTGATCGCGTCCGGTTGACGGCGGATGACGGCCGTGGACGAACCTGACACCCAACAAAGCGGCGATGCCACCCGGCGTCGCCGTTTGCGCATCGTCCAGCCGCGTTCGCTGCAGGCGCGGCAATTGCTGGCTGCCAGCCTTGGCCTGGTCGCCTTCCTTGCGCTGGCTGGGTACGCGCTTGATCGGTCCTTCCTGAGCGCCGCGCAGAGCGGCATGCGCGAGCGCCTTCACAGCTATGCTCTGGCCTATGCCAACAGCGATTTCGCCCGCGATGGCAGCCTCGTCCCGCCCTTCGAACTACCCGACCCGCGCTTCAAGCGGCCCGGCAGCGGCCTGTACGCGCAGATCGTGTTCCCCTCGGGGCGCTGGGAATCCGATTCAGCGCAGGGGCCGCGACTACCTACCGGACCGATGCTGACTGCAAGTGAGCAGGCCTTCGAGGGTCCATTGCCGGTGACCCAGATCAACGGGGAGGCAGGCGAGGTGTATCGCTACGGCTATGGCTTGATCTGGAGCGGCAGCGACCAGCCTGGCAGCGAGTTCCCCTACACCGTGTATATCCTCGAGGACACCACCGCGCTCGGCCGGCAGGTGTCCGCGTTCCGTTCGGCACTCTGGTTGAACCTGGGCGGTGCCGGGCTGGTGCTGTTGCTGCTGCAGATGGTGGTGCTGCGCTGGAGCCTGCGTCCCTTGCATGCCGTCATCGATGAGCTCAAGCGCGTGCAACTGGGCGCGGCGTCCGGCATGAGCGAGGCGCACCCCCGCGAACTGGAACCGCTGACCCGCAGTATCAACGGCTTCATCGAGAGTGAGCGCGAAAACCTCGACCGTCAGCGCAATACCCTGGCCGACCTCGCCCACAGCCTGAAGACACCGCTGGCGGTGTTGCGCACGCGGCTGGACAGCGAGGCGGGTGAAGCCGAACTACGCGAGGAGGTCGGCACGCAGCTGAGACGCATGAACGACCTGGTGACCTACCAGCTGTCGCGCGCGGCGCGTTCGGGACACCAGTTGTTCGCGGCGCCAATCGAAATCGAGCCGGTCGCCGAGCAGATCGTGACCGGTCTGGAGAAGGTGTACGCGGCCAAACGCATCCTTTGCGAATTCGAGATCGCCGCGCAGGCGCGGTTCCATGGCGAGACCGGCGACCTGCAGGAGCTGCTCGGCAACCTGCTGGAAAACGCCTTCAAGTGGGCCGCCTCACGGGTGCTGCTGACAATTGCCCAGGGCGTGGATGCACCTGGTCGCCGGCCAGGATTGTCGATCACGGTGGACGACGATGGCCCCGGCATTGCCGAAGATCGGATTGCCCACGTCCTGCAGCGCGGGGTGCGCGGTGACGAGCGGGTGCAAGGGCACGGGATTGGTTTGGCGATCGTGCAGGACGTCGTCCGCAGTTATCGCGGCGACCTGCATGTCGAACGCTCGCCAGAGCTGGGTGGTGCGCGCTTCAAGATCACGCTGCCGCCCGGACTCTAGGCTAGCGGAACATCCCTGGCAGGAAGCTGTGCCAGCGCGGTGCAGCGGATCGGGTGCTGATGCGCGGGGCGACCACGGCCTTGGACTTCTCTGTGTGCCGTACAGGCGTGGCGATCGCCGGGTCGGCGTCGCCAATGTCGTTGCGCTCGGCACCGGCGGCTGCGCTGTCCGGACAACTGCTGTTGCCATCGGCTGCCAGTTGCTGCGATTCCGCTGCGGCTGTGGAGCCGCAGACCAACAGCATGGCGATGGCCAACAGGGAGATGTTCAACCTGGCGTGACTCGACGGGAACAGGCTGTGACGGCACATGACATTCCCTACGAATTGAAAGGACGCGGACTTCGGCGTGAAAAACTGAGGCGTGAAGGACCTGCACGTTCCCACCTCCCACTATAGCGTGGATACAAACAGGGCGCGAAACGCTGCAGTGCTGCGTCGCAGCAGGCATTGCAGGGATGCCCTGCGGCAGACTTGGCCCATGACCACTGCGCACTTCCAAGCTGCGTCCGTGTCGGCCGTTTATGATTCGAGCATGCCTGCCTTGCCACCGCTGGTCATCACTGCCTTGTTGTTGTTGGCCGCGTACCTGCTTGGCTCGGTGTCGGGCTGCCTGGTCTTGGGCCGGGCGCGCGGCGTGGATATTCGCCAGCAGGGCAGCGGCAACGCCGGCGGCACCAATGCGCTGCGCAAGCAGGGCTGGAAATTCGCGTTGGGCGCGGCCCTGGTGGATGTCGGAAAGGGCGTACTCGCCACCTGGATCGCGTTGCATTGGGCGCCGGTCGGCGTATCGCTGAGCGTCACCGCGCACGGCTACCTCGCGGCTGGAGCGGCCATGGTCGGTCACGTGTGGCCGCTCTGGCACGGCTTCCGCGGCGGCAAGGGCGCAGCGCCCCTGATCGGCGGCCTGCTGGTGCTGTGGCCGTCGTCTCTGTTGTTGATCCTGCTGGCGTGGGGCGGGATGCTGGTCAGCACCGGCTTTGTGAGCCTGTCCACGGTCATCGCGGTGGGCTGCCTGCCCGTGCTGGCGCGGTTGACCGATGCCAACGTGGAGCGGATGTGGTTCTCGATCGCGGCAGCCCTGTTCATCGCCTTCACCCATCGCAGTAACGTGCAACGGCTGCGCGACGGTTCCGAATCGCGCTTCGCGCGCGCGCGCCTGCTGCACCGCCTGCATCGCCGTAAACGGAGCTGACGAGTGCATGACTGATGCCGCTACCGAACGCGCTTTGCTGCACCGGCTCGCCGACGGTCCGGTCAGCGGCGACCTGTTGGCACTCGAGGCCGGCCTGACCCGGGCGGCGGTATGGAAGCGGATCGAAGCCCTGCGCCAGGCCGGGATGGCGGTGGCCGCCGTGCCAGCTCGTGGCTATCGCCTGACGCAGCCGCTGGACCTGCTCGACGCCGCAGCGATCCGCAGCGAGCTGATGCCACCGATCGGCGCGCAACTGGCGTCGCTGGACATTGCCTGGTCGCTGGATTCGACCAATAGCGAACTGCTACGGCGCGCAGTGCCGGAACAGGGTTGCGCGGTGCTGCTGGCCGAGCGCCAAACCGGCGGACGCGGTCGCCGTGGGCGCCGCTGGGCATCGCCACTGGCCGCGCACGTGTACCTGTCGATCAGTCGCCGCTTCGAAGGCGGGCTGGCGCGGCTGGGCGGCCTCAGCCTGATTGCCGGCATCGCCGCATGTGAGGCGCTTCGCGATCTCGGCTATCGCGAAGTCGGGTTGAAGTGGCCGAATGACCTGGCCGTCGCCGACGGCAACGGCCTGCGCAAGCTTGGCGGCTTGCTGGTCGAAGGTGGCGGTGAACATGCCGGCGCCGCACATGCGGTGATCGGGCTGGGCGTGAACGTACGCATGCCGGCCGCGATGGCGGCCGACATCGACCAGCCCTGGACGGACTTGGCCACGCTGTCAGAGTCGACACCGTCACGCAATGCCGTTGTCGCCCGACTGCTCAATCACGTGCTACCCGCGTTGGAAGCGTTCGACGCGGACGGACTTGCGGCGTTCCTGCCGCGCTTCGCGGCGCTGGATGCGCTGGCCGGTCGCGATGTGCAGATCCAGGAGGGCATGCAGGCATGGCCGGCGATCGCGCTCGGCATCGCCGTCGATGGGGCGCTGCGGGTGCGCGATGCCGACGGTCGCGAACGTCAGGTGCACGCCGCCGACGTGAGTTTGCGCATCGCATGAAGGCTGCGCCGTGAAGACATTCCTGTTCGACCTTGGCAACACCCGGCTCAAGCACGCTGAACTGCTCGGCGACGGCAGTCCCGGCGACACCGTCGCGATCGCCCACGACGATGGCAGCCAGTGGCTGGATGGCCTGCCGCGTGGCGATGCCGCCTGCATTGCCAGTGTCGGGCCGCCGGCGCGGCAGGCCGCATTGCTGGATGCGCTGTCAAGGCGCTTCACCCGCCTGCACCTGGTACGCACGCAGCCGACGTCGGGACGCCTGCGCATCGCCTATGTGATCCCGCAGCACCTTGGCGTGGATCGTTTCCTGACCTTGCTTGCGGCGGTCGATGCCGGGCCGGTGCTGCTGGTCAGTGTTGGCACCGCGCTGACCTGCGACCTGCTTGACGGCGAAGGCCTGCATCGCGGCGGGCGCATCGCGCCCTCGCCCGGGCTGATGCGGCAGGCGCTGCATGCGCGCGCACCGGTGTTGCCGGAAACCGGGGGCTTGTATGCGGAGTTCGCCGACGATACCGAGCATGCGCTGGCCTCGGGTTGCGAGGGCGCAGCGCTGGGGCTCATCGAGCGCAGCATGGCCGAGGCGGAACAGCTGCTCGGCGTGCGCCCGGCGCTGTGGTTGCACGGTGGCGGGGCGCAGGCGTTGCGCCAACGCCTGCCCGGCCACGCGTGGCTACCCGACGCGGTCTTGCGCGGGCTGGCACGCTGGTACGCAGACTGCATCGCATAAACTCGCTGCATGATCCTGCGCGCTGCCATCGTGTTCCTGCTGATCCTCAACCTGGGCGTGGCCGCCTGGTGGCTTGCGGGTGGCAATACCGTGTTACCCAAGCCTGCCGCGACAACAGAAGAACCTACGGGCGTGCCGCGCCTGCGCCTGCTCAGCGAAGCAGCGCCGGTACGGGCGGTATCGGCGATGCGCAACGCCGGGCAAGTTGCGCTGGCTGACCAACCGACGGGCGAGCCGGCAGTGACGCCGGGTGCAACGGCGGTGGCTGTGCTGGCCGCGTCATGCCTACGCTTCGGCCCGTTCACCGATGCGGCCGCCCGCGATGCGGCGCGACCGGTGTTGCAGTCACAGGCCGACCTGGTCGTGGCGCGCGAGACCCGGGGCACGTCGGCGCGTGGCTGGCGGGTGTACATGCCGGCGCAGGCCTCCCGCGACGCCGCCAAGGCGATGGTCGAGCAGATCAAGGCCGCCGGTATCAACGACTGGTACATCATCGCCAATGGGGACGAGGCCAACAGCATTGCCCTGGGCCGCTACGGCAGTGAGGACAGCGCACGCCGGCGCGAGGCGCAACTCTCGGCCAAGGGTTTCAGCGCACGCGCAGAACCGCTGAGTGATACACCGCCGCAATGGTGGCTGGACGCACGGCTGCCGGCGGGTTCCAGCCTCACTTCGCTCGCAGCCGTGGCGCCATCCAAACCGCTGGATTGCGCGAGCCTGCGGTGACCCGCTCCGCGGCGGCGCGGCAAGTGACAGCAGTCGTCGGCAGGTCAGGCTAAAATCCAGCACGCGCCGCTTTAGCTCAGCAGGTAGAGCAACCGCCTTGTAAGCGGTAGGTCATCCGTTCGATTCGGATAAGCGGCACCAACTCCCTGTGACTGCGTCGCGGCCTGCGTGCACGCCGCCACCCATGAGGACGACAGCATGAGCCGTACTTTCCCGCCTGTATCCATATTCGGCGTACCTACCGACATTGGCGCGTCGATGCGCGGCGCCTCGATGGGGCCGGAGTCCTTGCGCGTGGCTGGCCTGGTTGAAGCGATCGCCGCGCGCGGGATCGATGTGCGTGACCTGGGCGACGTCGCTGGCCCGCGCAATCCGGTGATCCCTCCGGTCGACGGCTACCGGCATCTGACCGAAGTGGTGGCCTGGAACCAGGCGGTTTTCGACATCGCTACCCGCGAACTCCAGGCCGGGCACATGCCGATGATGCTGGGTGGCGACCATTGCCTGGGGATCGGTGCGATCGCCGCGGTGGCCGCGCATTGCCGCACGCAGGGCAAGAAGCTGCGCGTGCTGTGGCTGGACGCGCATGCCGATTTCAATACCCGCGACATCACGCCGTCCGGGAACATACATGGCATGCCGGTTGCCTGCCTGTGCGGGCTCGGGCCGGAGCCATTGACGAGCCTGGGTGGCCACGTGCCGGCGCTGCAACCCGACCAGATCCGCCTGATCGGAATCCGTTCGGTGGATCGCGGCGAGAAAAGGCTGGTCCAGGAACAAGGTCTGGATATTTACGACATGCGCTATATAGACGAAGTGGGCATGCGCCGGGTGATGGAGGAAGCGCTGGAGGGCGTGGATGCCGACACTCACCTGCATGTCAGTTTCGACGTAGACATGCTGGATCCGTCGATCGCTCCCGGCACCGGCACCCGCGTGCCCGGCGGCGTGAACTACCGCGAAGCTCAGCTGATCATGGAGATGGTGGCGGACACCGGGCGCATGGGCTCACTGGACCTGGTCGAGGTCAATCCCGCACTCGACAAGCGCAATGCGACCGCACGGCTGGCGGTGGACTTGATTGAAAGCCTGTTCGGCAAGTCCACGCTCATGCGCGACTGAGGAGCATTGAGCTCAGCGGTTTATCCACGGTTGTGCTAATCCTGCATGGCTTCCACGCTGGCTTCACGACGATATGCGCTTTCATATGGCGTACACGCTACCCAGCTGGATGCGTTTCCGATCATTTCCGATCATTCCTCAGGAGATCCACATGAAGCGTTTGTTTGCCCTGTTGCTGCTGGCCTCGTTCTCCACCCTGTCCCTGACCGCCTGCAACACCATGGCCGGTGCGGGCAAGGACGTGCAGAAGGTCGGCGAAAAGGTTTCAGATAAGGCTGAAGACTGCAAGGACGCCAAGTGCTGATCAATGTGCTGACGGACTAGCACTGCCAGCCTTCCAAGGAAGCAAGGAAGGCAATAACGCAAGGACGCTGGGCGGGCCAGGGGAAACCTGGCCCGCCTTCTTTTAGCGCGCCACCCAATCCATTCAGCTGCCCTCGACCAAGCCAGCGCGTCGCGGGAAACCGCGCGCATGGCGGGCTGATTGCCATGACGCGCCCCGGATGTCTATCCTAACGGCAGTCGGTCGGATGGGCGCCGGCTGCAACCCTTTCCCCCTATCTACGGAGAACAGCATGAAGCGTATGAAAACCCTGATTTCGCTGGCGTTGTTGGCGAGTGTTTTTCTGGCAGGTTGCAACACCATCAAGGGCGCAGGCAAGGATGTGCAAAAGGTGGGCGAAGCGGTCGAGGACGTGGCTAAATAAGCATCCGGCCGCATCGACCACGTTCGTTGCAACGAATGGCCGGCATTGCCGGCCATTCGCATGTATGGATTATGGAGATGCTCAACGCCAGTGGCGCGGAGGGTCTGCGACAAAGCCGTTCGGGAACGCGCGCGGACTGCTTTGCAAAAAGGGTGGGTGTTCGCGTGGTAACACGCCGATGGCCATCAGCTGGTCGGCATCGCCATAGCGCAGCTGGCTGACCTGTTGCGGGCTGTGGCTCGCGCGAACGAATGCGGTTTGGCCGACCGGTGCCCATTCGCGTTCACCGTGGCCAGTGCCCAACCGCTGGGGTGCGGACTCGGCCAGCGCACTGTCGGCGGCGGCGGACGCACGAGGCGAAAAGGCCTTGCCAGTGGCCTGATCCGGCGCGCGGTTGGAGGCGATTGGCGGCGCCGACGGCGGGGAATATGGTTGCACGCGGCGTTCCTTGAACACCGCGATGCCAATCACGCCAACATTGTCCGGGCGCCCGGTCCGCGCAGCATAGCTGTCCGGCAGATCGGTAAACAGGAATTGGGCGATGTCGTCCAGTGATTTGCGCCAGCCGGCGATCTCGGCGGTTTCCCACGGATCCAACACATATCCGCCCTGCGAAGCCGAAGCAGTCTGGCCACCGACGGAATTGACGCCGTCGACCGACAGCACCACCAGCACGCGCTCGCCGGTGATATTGGTCAGCCGCACCGAATAGCGATGGCCGGGCACGCCGGCGATCCAGTCCTGGGCATGTTGGCCGTGCTGCCGGTATTCCGGCAGGACCTGGCCGGTGTCACGGTCGACGACGTCGAGTCCGACCAGTTCACGGGCGGACAGCGGCGCGCACGCCGTGGCGACGGTCAGGACAAGGACCAGCGCGAGTTGGAAGTGGAGAAAGGGGCGGCGGATCATGGCGGGTCTCCAGGAACGATTGGCGCGCAACGCGCGGTTGGTGTGCCTGGTTGCAAACGCATGGCGCTTACGAACAGGGTTGAAGGCGGCGGCGGTTAAACTGTGCGCCGCATCGACGACACTGACTTTCCATGAGCAAGACCCGCGTCCTGACCGGCATCACCACCTCCGGCACTCCGCACTTGGGCAATTTCGTCGGCGCGATCCGCCCGGCGATCGCCGCGTCGCGCACGCCCGGGGTGGAAAGCTTCTATTTCCTCGCCGACTACCACGCGCTGGTGAAGATCAGCGAACCGGCGCGGGTGCAACGCAGCACGCTGGAGATCGCGGCCGCTTGGCTGGCTTGCGGGCTGGATCCCGAATCGGTGTGGTTCTACCGGCAGTCCGACATCCCGGAGATCCCCGAACTGACGTGGCTGCTGACCTGCGTGGCCGGTAAGGGCCTGCTCAACCGCGCGCATGCCTACAAGGCGTCGGTGGACCGCAACCGCGCCGAAGGCGAGGACGACGATGCCGGCATCAGCGCAGGGCTGTTCATGTATCCGGTGCTGATGGCCGCCGACATCCTGCTGTTCAACGCGCACAAGGTGCCGGTCGGTCGCGACCAGGTTCAGCACATCGAAATGGCCCGCGATTTCGCCCAGCGCTTCAATCATCTTTACGGTGAGCACTTCAGCCTGCCGGAAGCCGCGATCGAGGCGCAGGTCGCGACCTTGCCAGGCCTGGACGGCCGCAAGATGAGCAAGAGCTACGACAACACCATTCCGATGTTCGCGCCACGCGCGGGACTGAAAAGGCTTATTGGCGGCATCCTCACCGATTCGCGTGCACCCGGCGAACCCAAGGACACCGAGGGCTCCGCGCTGTTCCAGCTGTACCAGGCCTTCGCCAATGCGGACGAGACCGCGGCGATGCGCCAGGCCTATGCCGATGGCATCGGCTGGGGCGATGCCAAGCAGCAATTGTTTGAACGCATCGATGCCGAAGTGGCGCCGCTGCGCGAGCAGTACGAAATTCTGATCGCCAAGCCCGCCGAGATCGAAGCGATCCTGCGTGACGGCGCGCAACGCCTGCGTGCGGCCCATGCCACGCCGATGTTGCAGGCCTTGCGCGAAGCGGTGGGCCTGCGCGACCTGTCCAACGCCGGCAATTGCGAAACGCAGGGATCGGCGAAGAAGTCTGATGCAAGCGTGCCACCGACCTTCAAGCAGTACCGCGATGCCGACGGCAAGTTCTACTTCAAGCTTGTGCTGGGCGAACGCGTGCTGTTGCAGAGTGCGGGCTTTGCCTCTCCTCGTGATGCCGGGCAGCGCATCGCCGCGATCAAACTGGGCACGCTGGACAGCGACCAACTCGACTTCAGCCTGGGCGAAAGCGTGAGCGCAGAGGACGTCAATGCCGCGCTGGCCGCGTTCGTTGCGGCGCAGCTGGAAGGGGCGGCCGACAAGCCTTGAGCGTGCTGGCCTAGGTCGGCTGCGCCATATCGTCCAGCAGTGCGGCCAGGAAGCGCGCAGCCTCGCCGCCGGTGCAAGCGCGATGGTCGAAGGTCAGCGAGATCGGCATCCGCCGATGCACCTCGATGCCGCCCATCACCGCCACCACGTCGTGCGACAGCTTGCCGGCACCAATGATCGCCACACACGGCGGCACCACGACCGGCGTCGCGTAGCGGCCAGCAAACATGCCGAAGTTCGAAAGCGAGATCGTGTAGCCGGACAGTTCCGAGGTCGCGATCGAACGGTCCTCGACCTGCATACGCAGTCGCTTGATCGCCGCGCGCACGCCGACCGCATCAAGCATGTCGGCGTTGCGCAGGGCCGGCACAAACAGGCCATCGTCGGTGTCAACCGCAATCCCGATATCCACGTGCGGGTGCAAGGTGCGGCTCAGGTTTGGCCCGTCGAACCATGCATTGAGTGCGGGCACTGCCTTGCACGCCGTGACAATGGCGCGCACCAAACGTGCAGTGATGTCCTGGCGGCCGCTCCACGCGTGCAGGTCGGCATCATCGACCAGTGTCGTGGGCACCACTTGCGCATGTGCGTCGGCCATGACCCTCGCCATGTTGCGGCGCACGCCCTTGAGTTGCTCGGGCTGGCCGGTGGCCGCCGCGCCAGGTGGCTGCGTGCGCATCGGCTTGCCCGACTGCGACAAGGTGCTGCGCGCGGGCTTTGCTCCCTCTCCCGCATGCGGGACAGGGTTGGCGTGAGGGTGGTATGCGGCGGCAAGCGTGCCCTCACCCCCAGCCCCTCTCCCGCTCGCGGGAGAGGGTAGCAAGAGCGAACCATCAGCGGCTGCGCGCTTTACGTCGTCCATGCTGACCGTGCCATCGGGTCCGCTGGGCGTCACGCGGGTGAGATCTACTCCGAGTTTGCGTGCCGTCGCGCGCACGGCCGGCATTGCCTTGACCCCGCCGGAAGCGATCGCGGCCTGGGCCATCACCGAATCGCCGACCTGCATCGCGCCGACCACGGTGCCGGCGTCGGCCTTGGGAGCCGGCTCGCCGGCGTCGCCGGCATCGACAATTGCGCCGCCTTC